>NZ_JAJCNF010000008.1:0-97595 GCF_020560945.1 Dorea sp. 210702-DFI.3.125 | reverse complement strand
GGAGCTGACTGTTACTAATAGGTCGAGGGCATAACCAAGTAAGGTGGATAGGTAAGATGTTAAAAAGTTTCTTATATGCAGTTTTGAAGGTATATATTTTATAATAAGAAGTGATTGGTAAAAGCCAGTCATTTTTTTGTATATAGAAAGTTGCATTTCCTATTATACAAAAAAGCCTTGTCGCTTAAACAACAAAGCTTTTGCAGATTAAAATAATGTTTTATCGTTTATTTCTGTTGAGATAATAATGTCGTATCGCTGTTGATACTGTGTTTCTCTTAGTTAGCAGTGATTCTGAATATATGTAATAAACTTTTCCACACTACTATTAATGTAAATTCCCTTTTTCCACACTAGACCAATCTGCTGTTCTATCGAAGGATTCATTGGAATCCCGACGATATCCGGTAGATTGCGTATGACAGATTTATATAGAAAAGCGCCGCCCAGTCTCTGGGCAATGAACTGTCGAATGGTATGTAGCTGACTGGCATGCATGATGATATTAGGCTTGATACCATGTCGTTCAAACAGTCCCATTAATGTATTCGTCTGTACTGAATCAGTATTGTACATCATAATTGGCTCATTTTTAATCATTTCGACTGTAAGTTCTTTTTCTCTTGCCAGTGGATGTTCCGGTGATACACAGAACACAAAAGAATCGGAATCAATCGGGTAAGAGTTCATTTTATCAATATCATAAAAATCCATATTAACTAGTGAAACGTCCAGAGTCTCTTCATTTACAAGAGAGGCAGCACGAATAGAGCCGTATTCAAATAATTCCAGGTGAATTTCCGGGTGTATTTTGGAAAATTCTACATAAATATCCGGAAAATAAACTGTACTTAAAAGCGGTGGGATTCCAATGCGGACCGGCGGAGTCTGTCTGCCAAGATCGTGGAGTTCCGAAGAGCTTTCTTTAATATAACGCAGCATGTCCTGGGCTTTCTGATAAAATAATTCTCCTTCTTTTGTGAGTGTAACATGGTTTTTCGAGCGGACGAAAAGATTGATGGAAAATTCCTTTTCTAATTCTCGGATTGCGCTGGAAATGGCTGGCTGAGTGACGTAAAGTTCTCTTGCTGCCTGAGTAATACTGTGATGCCTGCAAGTGGCACAGAAATATTCTAACTGGGTGATTTTCATAAAAGTTCCTCCTGCTTTTTGTGCAATGTGCTGGTCTTCTTGTGAAAATGTTACGAAGCACCTCGTTAAATGATAATTCATTATACCATGATTCTGTTGAAAATGCCAAAAATGTATTTTACTATAATCTTTTTTTATGCTCTCATATGTATTAATAAATGTACAATTTGGAAAACTACCGATATAATGAGGGCATAAAGAAGGGAATACAAAATAATAACAAAAGACTGGGAGGAAAACAAATGAGTTCTTCAACAATTACCCTCTTGTTTCTCCTGTTTGCGGTGATCATGTTCGTGCTAGAAAAGATTCCGCTAGGAGTAACATCGATGATTGTCTGTTGTGGTCTGGTTGTAACCAGGGTGTTAGATGTGAAAACAGCATTTGCCGGATTCATCGACAGTAACGTCATCTTATTTGTGGCTATGTTCATTGTAGGCGGTGCACTCTTTGAAACCGGAATGGCAAATAAAATCGGTGGAATCGTAACCAAATTTGCCAGTTCCGAACGAACACTGATCGTTGCAATCATGGTGATTGTAGGTGTGATGAGCGGTGTGCTTTCCAACACAGGTACAGCAGCGGTACTGATTCCGGTAGTAATCGGAATTGCAGCAAAATCTGGATATTCCAGATCAAGACTTCTAATGCCACTTGTATTTGCAGCAGCTATGGGTGGAAACCTTTCCCTGATCGGAGCACCGGGCAATCTGATTGCACAGAGCGAACTTCAGAAAAACGGATTATCATTCGGATTTTTTGAGTATGCAATCGTAGGTGTACCGATTCTGATCTGTGGAATTTTGTTCTACGCAACGATTGGACACAGACTTCTGCCGGACAGAGAGCCGACCGATGATGGTGCATTTGATACGACCAAGAATTTTGATGATGTACCGAAGTGGAAACAAATTGTATCATTAGTTGTTCTGGTTCTGACTCTTCTTGGAATGATTTTTGAGGAGCAGATTGGAATTAAGCTTTGTGTGACAGGCTGCATCGGAGCACTGGTATTAATTCTGACAGGTGTTATTTCAGAAAAAGATGCTTTGAAATCCATTGACCTGAAAACAATCTTCCTGTTTGGTGGAACACTTTCACTGGCATCAGCTCTTGGAGAGACTGGAGCAGGAGAGATGATTGCAGGAAAAGTAATCGCAATGCTTGGAGATAATCCGTCACCATATGTATTGACATTTGTCGTATTTGTACTTTGCTGTCTGCTTACGAACTTCATGTCAAATACAGCGACGACAGCGTTGATGGCTCCAATCTGTATGTCCATTGCACAGGGCATGGGTGCAGACCCGAGGGCAGTTCTGATGGCGTGTGTAATCGGAGGTTCCTGCGCATATGCAACACCGATTGGTATGCCAGCAAACACAATGGTCGTAGGAGCGGGAGGATATACATTTATGGATTATGTAAAAGCTGGATTCCCGTTGATTATCATTGCTACAGTCGTGAGCATGATTATCTTACCAATTGCATTTCCTTTTTTCCCGTAAGGAAAAAGATAGTTTTCATAGGAAATGATCTGAATGAGACATATACACTTCTTTATAAGAGTTGTATATATAAATTTTAAAATGTATTTAAAAGTACAAGATAACACATTTATAAGGAGGATTACCATGAGTAAGACAGAACAGGTAGAAAAACTTACGAATTATATGGCGAACTTCGTGTCATATATCGGGAAAGTACTGCCGGACGATATCATTGCAAAATTAGATGAGCTGGCAGAGAAAGAGGACAGTCCACTGTCAAAGACAATCTACCAGACAATGAAACTGAATCAGAAGCTCGCGAAAGATTTGAATCGTCCAAGCTGCCAGGACACAGGAGTATTACAGTTCTGGGTAAAATGTGGAACAAAGTTCCCACTGATCGGTGAATTGGAAGCATTGTTAAAGGATGCGGTTGTAAAAGCAACATTTGAAGCACCACTTCGCCATAACAGTGTTGAGACATTTGACGAGTACAATACAGGAAAAAATGTTGGAAAAGGAACACCGACTGTATTCTGGGACATCGTTCCGGACAGTGATCAGTGCGAAATTTATGCATATATGGCAGGTGGCGGATGTACACTTCCAGGAAAAGCTATGGTTCTGATGCCAGGGGCAGGATATGAAGGTGTAACAAAATTCGTTATGGATGTTATGACATCCTACGGAATCAACGCATGTCCACCGCTGTTAGTCGGTGTAGGAGTTGCAACATCTGTTGAGACTGCAGCACTTCTTTCTAAGAAAGCACTGATGCGTCCACTTGGAAGCCATAACGAGAACGAAAGAGCAGCATCTATGGAAAAACTTCTTGAGGACGGAATTAATGAAATTGGCCTTGGACCACAGGGAATGGGCGGTAAGTATTCTGTTATGGGCGTACATATTGAGAATACAGCAAGACATCCATCTGCAATCGGAGTTGCCGTAAACGTAGGCTGCTGGTCTCACAGACGTGGACATATTATCTTTGATAAAGACCTGAACTACACAATCACAACACATTCGGGGGTGACGTTATAATGATCGAGATGAAAGACGGAAAGAAAATATTAACAACGCCAATTACAGATGAAGATCTGGCAGATATCCATGTAGGAGATATTATTTACTTAAATGGAAGCATGACAACTTGTCGTGACGTAGCTCACAGACGTCTTGTTGAAGAAGGACGAGAGCTTCCGGTTGATGTAAGAAATGCAGCAATTTTCCATGCAGGACCGATTATCCGCCCATTGGAAAATGATAAATTTGAGATGGTATCCATTGGACCAACAACCAGTATGAGAATGGAAAAATTCGAGAAGGAATTCGTTGAAAAAACTGGTGTGAAGATTATCATTGGAAAAGGTGGAATGGGACCAAATACAGAGTATGCATGTAAGAACTTTAAAGCACTTCACTGTGTATTTCCAGCAGGAAATGCAGTTGTAGCAGCTACAGAAGTAGAAGAAATTGTGGATGCTCAGTGGAGAGACCTTGGAATGCCTGAGACACTCTGGCACTGCCACGTAAAAGAATTAGGACCTCTGATCGTATCTATTGATACAGACGGACGTAATCTCTTCGAAGAGAACAAAGTCATTTTCAATCAGAGAAAAGACAAAGCAATTGAAGAAATCTGCAAACACGTAAAATTTATTAAATAAGCCAATTTGTGAAAACCTCTTAAAGATTTTGGTTAGTAAGCTAACCATACCCAAACCTCGGCACCCCGTCTGACCAGCGGGGTGCTATTTCGATTTTGAATAATACATTTCTTTCGCATTGTGTATTGTCGCACAATTCAGAATCCGTTACAATAAAGTTATATCAGCTGGGAGATGACTCCCACCTCTATAGGTGGTGAGAAACAAGCTTGTATCAGTGGGGGAGTCAATCCCCCAGCTGATATAGCCTCCGGCAGGATTGCAGAGGTGCGCAGTAGAAGTATGTCATGCAATTGCATGACGCGCACCTCGCAGCAAGAATGCCGAGGCATTCTTGAACTTCTGTTATGAAGAAAACAAGGAGGTCGTGGTATGTCGGATTTGAAATATGACATCATCATTATCGGTGCGGGTGTTTCAGGTTGTGCTGTGGCACGGGAATTATCACGTTATGATTTGAAAATCTGTGTGCTGGATAAGGAAAGTGATGTCTGTGAGGGGACGAGTAAGGCGAACAGTGGAATTGTTCATGCAGGACATGATGCAAAGCCAGATACATTGAAAGCGAAACTGAATGTTCAGGGAAATCTTATGATGGAAGAGATGGCAAAAAAGCTGGATTTTCCGTTTAAAAGAAATGGTTCACTAGTTGTCTGTCAGAACGAGGAAGAACTTTCAAAACTAGAAGAACTGAAAGAGCGAGGCAAAGAAAATGGAGTGGAAGGGTTAAGAATCCTGACAAGGGAAGAGGCGCTTGAACTGGAACCGGCACTTGCGGATTCTGTGTATGCGGCGCTTTATGCACCAACCGGAGGAATTGTCTGTCCATTTCTTATGAATATTGCTTATGCAGAAAATGCAGCAATCAATGGCGTGAAGTTCCAATTTGGAACGCGTGTGCAGGATATACAGAGATGCCATCAAGTAAGTGGATTTGAAGTCATTACAAATCAGGGAACATTATATTCAAAATATGTAATCAATGCTGCCGGAGTTTATGCGGACGAAATCCACAACATGGTCAGTGAGAAGAAACTTCACATTACACCGCGAAGGGGAGAATATTGTCTCCTTGATAAAAATGCGGGAACTCTGGTCAGTCATACTATTTTTCAAGTGCCAGGGGAAATGGGGAAAGGTGTTCTTGTAACTCCGACCATACATGGCAATCTGATGATCGGGCCAACTGCCGATGATGTTCCAGATAAAGAAGATAATGCGACGACGAGAGCAGGGCTTGATAAGGTGTTAAATGATTCTGCGAAATCCGTAAAAGGCATTCCGACACGCCAGGTCATTACATCATTTGCAGGACTTCGTGCACATGAAGATGGTGGAGATTTCCAGATAGAAGAATTAACTGATGTGCCAGGATTTATCGATGTGGCTGGAATCGAATCACCAGGACTTACCAGTGCCCCGGCAATCGGAGTGTATGTCTGTGATTTAGTAAAAAAAATGATGGAAGATACAGATCGGCAAATAAATCCAGGAGGTTCGGGGAATTTAAGAAGTTTCGAAGTAGCTGATAAACAAAAAAGTTCAGGTAGATTACAGGAAAAAGAAAATTTCATAGAGACGCGTAAAGGAATCGTACATTTTGCAGAACTAAGTCTGGAAGAACAAAAGGAACTGATTCAGAAAGATCCAGCGTATGGACAGGTCATCTGTCGCTGTGAAACCGTGACTGAGGGAGAGATTCTGGATGCAATCCGAAGACCGCTTGGAGCGCGGACGCTGGATGGAGTAAAGCGAAGAGTCCGGGCAGGCATGGGACGATGCCAGGGAGGTTTCTGTACACCGAGGATTATGGAGATACTGTCCAGAGAGTGTGGAATTCCGTTGGAAGAAATCTGTAAAAATAATCCGGATTCCCGAATCATTGTAGGAACAAATAAGGACAGGCTGTAGGGAGGTGCAGGAATGAAAAGTTGTGATTTATTCATTATCGGAGGCGGTCCTGCAGGACTTGCAGCAGCGCTTGGAGCAAGAAAACAGGGAATAAAGGACATTTTAATCGTAGAAAGAGACAAAGAACTTGGTGGAATTCTAAACCAGTGTATTCACAATGGTTTCGGACTTCACACATTTAAAGAAGAGCTGACTGGACCGGAATATGCAGGACGTTATATTGAGCAGGTAAAAGACGCCGGGATTCCATATGTGACCGATAGCATGGTGCTGAGTATTCAAAGCATGAGCCAGTATAAGAGTAGTCTTCAAGCAGATCAGTGTGAATATAACAAAGAAAAATATTCAGAAGCAGATCAAGATAAATATAGCAAGAAGAAATATACAGATAAAATTATCACTATGATTAGTCGTACGGAAGGTATCGTTCAGATTCAGGCAAAGGCAGTAATACTTGCCATGGGTTGCCGGGAGCGTCCAAGAGGAGCGCTTAATATTCCGGGATATCGCCCGGCTGGAATCTACAGTGCCGGAACGGCACAAAGACTTGTAAATATGGAAGGTTATCTGCCAGGACGTGAAGTCGTGATTTTAGGTTCTGGTGATATCGGACTGATCATGGCAAGACGTATGACACTGGAAGGGGCACATGTAAAAGTAGTTGCGGAACTGATGCCTTATTCCGGTGGACTAAAGAGAAATATTGTGCAGTGTCTGAATGACTATGATATTCCACTGAAGTTAAGCCATACAGTCGTTGATATTCATGGAAAAGAACGGGTGACAGGAATTACACTTGCCAAGGTCGATGAGAAAGGAAAGCCAATTCCGGGAACGGAAGAAGAATATGCATGTGATACTCTGTTGTTATCCTGTGGATTGATTCCGGAAAATGAATTGTCACGGGAACTGGGCGTGAAATTAAATCCAGTGACCAGCGGACCGGTTGTAGACGAGAGTCTGGAGACAAATGTGCCGGGAGTATTTGCTTGTGGAAATGTGCTTCATGTTCATGATCTTGTGGATTTTGTATCAGAGGAAGCGGACAGAGCAGGAACATGTGCGGCGAGATACATTTTACAAGAGAATCAAAGCAGTAATCCTGGCATAGACCAAGAGAGTCAGTATAGTGATTCGGATATAGGTAAGGCTTCCAAGATGAATGATAATAATGATCCAGTGATTCCACTCATTTCTCTTGGCTGTGTCCGCTATACCGTTCCATCTGCCATTCATTTGTCCAAGATGCCGGATAAATTGAAAGTGCGGTTTCGTGTCGGAAAAGTTGTAAAAAACTGTGCAGTCGATGTATACTGTAAGGAAGAGAATAGCGAGAAACGGATTAAGACAAAGAAACGTCCAGTCGTAGCACCTGGGGAGATGGAAGAGATTCTGCTTGGCAGGGAAGAACTTTTAAAATATCCGGATTTACAACAGCTTATCATCACGGTGAAGGAGGGATAGACTATGGAGGAGAAGAAACTAATCTGTATCGGCTGCCCTCTTGGATGTGAATTATGTGCAGTATTGGAACGTGGAGAGGTTATAAGTGTTACAGGAAATACTTGCAAGCGCGGAGATGCTTATGCCAGAAAGGAACTGGTAAGTCCGGAGCGTACCGTGACAAGTACGGTGAAAATGAGTGACGGGCGCATGCTTCCGGTGCGCACGAAGACGGATATTCCTAAGGCGAAAGTATTAGAATGCGTGCGAGAATTAAAACATGTTGTCGTAGAAGCGCCAGTGGAAACAGGGCAGATAATTGTGCAGGATATTGCGGGGACAAATGTACCGGTGATCGCTACAAAGAAGATGGGAGAACGTGTATGAAAAAATATGTAATGGCTCTGGATCAGGGGACAACCAGTTCCAGATGTATTTTATTTGACAAAAAAGGAAATATTTGCAGTGTAGCGCAAAAAGAGTTTGAGCAGATTTATCCAAAACCGGGCTGGGTCGAGCATGATCCGATGGAGATTTGGGCATCTCAGTTATCTGTTGCGACCGAAGCAATCAGTAAAATCGGTGCAAGTGCTGATGAGATTGCGTCCATTGGAATTACGAATCAGAGAGAGACGACGGTTGTGTGGAACCGTGAGACGGGTATGCCGATTTACAATGCAATCGTGTGGCAGTGCCGCAGGACTGCAGAACGGATCGATCAATTAAAAGAAGATGGTCTGACGGACTATGTGAAAGAGACGACAGGACTGATACCTGATGCATATTTTTCAGCGTCAAAAGTGGCATGGATCTTGGATCATGTAGAGGGAGCCAGAAAGCAGGCAGAAAATGGAGACCTTGCTTTTGGAACAATTGATACATGGCTGATCTGGAATCTGACCCGTGGGGAAGTACATGCGACAGACTACACCAATGCCTCCAGAACGATGATGTTCGATATTCATAAATTAGACTGGGATCAGAAGATTCTGGATTATTTCAAGATTCCAAAGAACATGCTGCCAAAAGTAAAACCGTCCAGTGGAATTTTCGGATATACAGAAGTCGGTATGTTTGGCGAGAGTATTCCAATCGCCGGGGCAGCAGGTGACCAGCAGTCAGCATTGTTCGGCCAGTGCTGTTTTGATGCCGGAGAAGTGAAGAATACATATGGAACCGGCTGTTTCCTGCTTATGAATACAGGAGAAAAGGCTGTGACTTCAGAAAATGGACTGCTTACGACTATTGCAGCCAGCGCAGACGGAACCGTCCAGTATGCATTAGAAGGAAGTATTTTTGTGGCAGGAGCGGCAATCCAGTGGCTGCGTGATGAGATGCGTATGATCCGCAAAGCAGCAGATACGGAGCGTTATGCAACTGCGGTCGAAGATACTGCAGGCGTTTATCTTGTTCCGGCATTTACCGGAATCGGAGCGCCGTACTGGGATCCATATGCAAGAGGTACGGTCGTGGGCATCACAAGAGGCTGCAAAAAAGAACATTTTATCCGGGCGGCACTGGAATCTATGGCGTACCAGACCAATGACATTTTGAAAGTGATGGAAGAAGAATCTGGTGTACAGATCCGGACGCTCAAAGTAGATGGTGGTGCATCAAATAATAATTTTCTGATGCAGTTCCAGTCCGACATTCTTGGTGTTGATGTGCTCAGACCACAGTGTGTGGAGACAACAGCTCTCGGAGCGGCATATCTTGCAGGAATTGCAGTGGGTTACTGGGAAGATGTAGAGGACGTGCGCGCAAACTGGGCACTGTCCCGAACATTCCATGCAGACATGACAGACGAAAAGAGACAACATTTGTTAAAAGGCTGGAAGAAAGCAGTCGGTCGTGCATTCGAGTGGGTGGAGGACTAGATTATGAAGCGGGAATTTCAATATCCGTCGCGGGACGGAGTGACACAGATTCATGCAATCGAATGGGAGCCGGAGGGGGAGATCCATGCAGTTATGCAGTTGTGTCATGGTATGGTCGAATTTATCGACCGATATGACGTATTTGCAAAATATCTGAACGAACATGGAATTTACGTGGTCGGACATGACCATCTGGGACATGGAAAATCTGTGCAAAATGAAGAATATCATGGATATTTTCATAAAACGAATGGAAATGAATATGTAATCGGTGACATTCACAAACTTCGGGAAATGACGCAGAAAAAATATCCGGATAAGCCGTATTTTATGCTTGGGCATAGTATGGGGTCTTTCCTGATCCGTCAGTATATGGAAATGTACGGACCTGGGCTTTCCGGAGTCATAGTCATGGGAACCGGAGCACAGCCTGGAGCCGCATTATTTTTTGGAAAATTACTGTGCAAAGTCATTGCCGCATTTAAAGGTGATGATTACCGGAGTGCATTTGTGGATAACATGGCATTTGGTGGATATAATAAACGGTTTGAGCCTGCCAGAACAGATAAGGACTGGCTGACGCGTGATGAAAAAGAGGTGGACGCCTATCTGGCGAATCCATGGTGTACGTTCCGCTTTACAGTCAATGCATATTATCATATGTTCTGTGGCATTGAGTATGCACAGAAAAAAGAGAATATTGAAAAGATCCCAAAAGATTTGCCGTTGTATCTGGTGGCAGGATCAGACGATCCTGTTGGAAACTTCGGAAAAAGTGTGGAAAATGTTGCAAAAACGTATCGGGAATGTGGAATTAAAGATGTGTCCCTTAAGCTCTATGAGAAAGACCGTCATGAGATATTAAACGAGCTGGATCGTCAGACCGTTTACGAGGATATACTGGCGTGGGTGGAAGCGCATCTGATATAGCCAGCATCGACTGAAACGGGAGAAGACTTGTAAAAGGTGAACTGGAAAAATGCGAGGAGATGAAAAATTGGCTGAGAGAGAAAGAAGAGTCATTTCGCTGGTCGGCGGTGGTGGCAAGACAACGACCATGTATGCACTGGCTGAAATTTTCAGAGAAGAAGGGAAAAAAGTAATTGTGACGACAAGTACACATTTGCAGACCCCGCCAGAAGAAATCCGTGCGTGGAATATTGAAGAAGTGAGAAGTCTCTGGAAATCTGACCAGATTGCGGTCATCGGTACAGATTGTGAAAGTAATAAGAATCTTGCAGCAGGAGATCAGGCAGCAGTAAATCAGATGGAAAATAAGAAATCTGTGAAAAAGATGCGTATGCCAGATAGTTCATTTTTACAGGAGGTTTTGCAGGAAGCGGAGGTTGTACTAATTGAAGCGGATGGAGCAAAGCATCTTCCTTGTAAGGTGCCAATTGAGAAAGAACCAGTCATTATTCCGGAGTGTACAGATGTCATTGCGGTTGTGGGAATGGACGCATTAGGAAAGCCATTAGAAGAAGTCTGCTTTCGAAAAGACCTTGCAGTTCAGTTTTTAAATACGAGTTATAAACATCTGATAGCAGAAGAGGATATTGCAAAAATCCTTTCATCAGTGCAAGGTGCACGAAAAGGCGTGGAAGACCGGAAATATTGTGTCGTTCTGAATAAATGTGACGATGAAATCCGCAAGGAGCGGGCCGCGAAGATCCGCTCCTTGTTAAAAGAAAAGAGCATTGAAAATGTAATGATCACAAGTTGTGAAAATCGTCAAAATGAGTTGAAGAAATATTTCTGATAAAATTCTTGAATTATTCCTGCATAACACGCGCCATATCTTCTGGCAGCGGTGCAGTGAAACTCATATGTTCCCCGGTAATCGGGTGGGTGAATTCCATGTGGTGGGAGTGCAGAGCTTGACGTGTCATGTACTCCATGTCTGGGTTGTACAGGTAGTCACCAATCAGTGGATAACCGAGATATTTCATATGAATACGGATCTGGTGGGTGCGGCCGGTCTCAAGACGAAGAGAGACAAGGCTGTGCCCATTTGCTTCTTTTACCACTTTATAATGGGTGACTGCATCTTCTCCATGTTCCCAGTCTACGGTCCGTTCAATGATGGTTCCTTCCTTGCGCCCGAGCGGAGCCTGGATGGTTCCTTCGGAAGGTGTGACAGAACCTCGTGCAATCGCGAGATATTCCCGGTGGACTTCCCGGTATTTTGTCATGTCCGAGAGAATACTGCCACTGACCAGATGCTTTGAAACAATGGTAAGTCCCGAAGTATCCCGGTCCAGACGGTTGCAGCACCGGAAAATGAAAGGCTTTCCCTGAGACTGAAAATAATAAGCCAGAGCATTTGCCATGGAATTTGTATAGTTATTTAAAGACGGGTGAATCGGCATGCCGGCAGGCTTGTTCAGCACAAGAAGATCCTCATCTTCATAAATGATATCGAGTGGAAGTTTCGTCGGTGGGATTTTCTCAGAATTTTGTGTCTCACAGATCCGCACCTGCAGGTGGTCGCCCTTGGAAAGTTCCTGACGCATATAATAATGTACCCCATTTACAAGGATACTTTTCGGCATTCTTTTGATCTCCGACAGATTCTGCCCGGAGTAGCGCTTTCGGCGTAAGAATTGCTCAACTCTAAGGCCGGCACTGTCTTTATCTATGATATAATCGATATTTCGATTCATTGCATTTCTCCCATATAATGTCTATAATAAAAAGTAATCTGGCGATTAGTGCTAGTATAGCACATTTTTCAGTGTAATGGAAATCCAGTGAATTACATTATTTATCAGCCATTATTTATAAGAAAAGAGGAAACCAATAATGACATCACTTAGTACTTTATGTTATATAGAAAAAGATGGGCAATATCTAATGCTTCACCGTACAGTGAAGAAAAATGATGTGAATAAGGATAAATGGATCGGTGTGGGCGGACATTTTGAAGCAGATGAAAGTCCGGAAGAGTGTGTGCTTCGTGAAGTGAAAGAGGAGACAGGATATACATTGACTTCTTATCGGTTCCGTGGGATTGTGACATTTGTATCCGGAAATGGTGTGACAGAGTATATGCATCTGTTTACTGCTGATGAATTCGAAGGAAAATCCATAGCATGCGATGAAGGTGAACTGGAATGGGTGAAAAAAGAGGACGTGTTGAAACTAAATATCTGGGAAGGCGACCGGATATTTTTACGGCTCCTTGCAGATGAAGAGCCATTCTTCTCACTGAAGCTTGTCTATGATGGCCATGATACACTGGTGTCAGCAGTGTTGAATGGAAAGCCAATGGAGCTTTTTGATATTTTAAATCCAGACGGCAGTAAAACCGGAATTGTGAGAGAGCGAGTGGTTGCGCACCGTGAAGGAAGTCTGCATGCGACAGTGCATATGTGGATTGTGCGTCCGAATGAGAAGAGTGGTTATGACGTTCTTTTACAGAAGCGCAGTCAGACAAAAGATTCCAATCCAGGCAGCTATGATATATCCTCCGCAGGACATGTGGACGCCGGAGATGAGATCCTTGAGTCAGCCATTCGCGAGCTGAAAGAAGAACTTGGTATTGAGGCAAAACCGGAAGAACTTCATTATATAGGTGTACATTACGGAGCATTTGAGGCAGAATTTTATGGGAAAATGTTCCGGGACAGAGAACTTAGTTCGGTCTATGTATACACAGAACCGGTGGAGATTGAAAACCTCAAATTACAGAAAGAAGAAGTGGAAGCGGTTCGCTGGATGGATTACGAGGAGTGCAGGCAGAAAGTTCATGACGGCACGATGCCGAACTGTATTTACGAAGATGAATTTCGGATGGTCGGGGAATACCTTGACAGAGTAAGTGTCGGCCGTTAAGATGAAGTCAGAGAAAATATAGTACAGACAGGCTGTACAAAGATGCAGTTATAAAAAAATGAATCTGTGCAGATAATGAATAGATGAAAGGAAGGTAAGCATATATGGCAGTTGTACATGTAACAGGAGATACATTTGAGCAGGAAGTATTAAAAGCAGAAGGAAAGGTACTGGTTGATTTCTGGGCCGGCTGGTGCGGACCGTGTCAGATGCTTGGACCGGTTATTGAAGAAGTGGCAGCAGAAGTAGATGATGTAAAGATCTGCAAAGTGGACGTAGACCAGTGCATGGATCTTGCAAGACAGTATAAGGTTGTGTCCATTCCGATGCTTGTTGTATTTGAAAACGGAGAAGTGACAGGAAAGCAGCTTGGACTGATCAGTAAAGAAGAAGTATTACATTTAATTGGGAAATAAAAAGGAAACGGGTATACAAATGACAAGAACGGGAATTGTAAATGGAAGATTTCAGGTGCTTCACCTGAAACATATGGAGTATATTCTTGCAGCAAAGATGCGCTGCGACAAATTATATATCGGGATCACGAATCCGGACGGAGCGCACACGCGGGATACGGTGCATGATGAGAACAGAGGAACGAAAGCAGGGAATCCATTGACTTATTTTGAGCGGTGTGAAATGATCCGCGGTGCAATGGAAGAATTTAATGTGCCTGCGAAAGAGTATGATTTTATTCCATTCCCGATCAGCATGCCGGAGTATATCGCACAGTATACACCCAAAGAAGCAGTATACTATGTAGGAATGTTTGATGCCTGGGATGAGGAAAAGTACAAGATTTTACGAAGCCTTGACCTGGATGTGAATATTCTTTGGAGAAAAACGGAAGAAGAGAAAGGAATTACTGGATCAAAAGTACGGGAGCTTATCGCCACAGATCAGGAGTGGAAACAGTTTGTTCCCAAAAGTGTGTATCATTATCTGACAGAAAATGAACTGGACAAGCGTGTAAAGCGTCTGGAACTTATGAGGATTGAAGAAAAAAAGGCCATTGAACAGATGAACATTGCAGAGGCAGTGGAACGTCTCGAAATGATGGAATCCCAGGATATGGATTAAAGGAATAGACAAAAAAGTATGGTTGATAATAATTGAGAGAGATTTTTGTTATCAACCATACTTTTCTTTTAAAAACATTTTTAAATTCAAGATGGAATCTAACGAATCACTGTTCCGGTCTTTCCTTCCAGCGCCTCGTTTAATTTATCGTAAGAAGTGATGAGTGCACTTCTGCCTTCTCTGCCTTCTACAAAGTTTACGGAAGCATTGAATTTCGGGAGCATGTTGTAAACTCCAAAATGTCCTTCTTCCATATATTTTTTAGCCTGATCGACTGTAATTTCGCCAAGGTCTTTTTCATCGGCACGTCCCATATGGATCTTAACTTTCTCAACACTTGTCAGAATGATCAACATATCAGCATCTGTCTCTTCTGCCATCTTACCGGCAGTCAGATCTTTTTCAATAACAGCGCTGGCTCCTTTGAGATGATTGTCCTGCTCAAGTACCGGAATTCCCCCACCGCCACATGCGATAACAACCTGATCTGCATCTAACAGGGCTTTGATCGCATCAATCTCGACAATGCTGACTGGATTCGGTGCAGATACGATTCGACGGAATCCCTTTCCCGGCTCTTCCACGATATAATTTCCCTTTTTCCGCTCCAGATTAGCTTCTTCTGCATTCAGATAACGGCCGAGAACTTTGGTTGGTGTATAGAATGCCTCATCATAAGGATCCACAACAACACTGGTAAGAACGGTACTGACTGTGCGGAAAATCCCGCGGTCTAAAAGCTCTTCGCGAATGTTGTTCTGGAGATCATAACCGATATATCCCTGACTCATGGCTGAACAGATACACATAGGTGCTGCTGTATAATCTTCATGCTGCTTTGCAAACTCATTCAATGCGGTATGTATCATTCCGACCTGAGGTGCATTACTGTGTGTAATAGCTACCTGATATCCGTTCTGGATAAGATCGGCAATTACTTTCGCTGATTTTTTCACTGCCTCTAACTGTTCCGGCAATGTTGTTCCAAGTGCCCGGTGTCCCAGAGCGACAACAACTCGTTTCTTCATAGTATGGCCTCCTGCTAAAAGTATTCTACCTTTAATCATACATGAGTGGGTTAAAATTGGCAAGATTTTAAGTGATTCTTGAAGAAAAAATCTGACAAAATATATCCGCAGAAGAAAAAACAATGCATAAATCCATGAAGGACCTCGACATTCTTACTGCATATATTATATTAAAAATGTATGTGGAGGATGAATATGCGCCTGAACGATTTTCAAGGAAAAGAAGTCATCAACGCTTGTGACGGTAAAAAATTAGGCTACATTGTAGATTTTGTCTTTGACGAAAAATGTGGACAGATCGAAGCAATCATTATTCCAAAGACATCAAAGTTCTGTAACTTCTTCTGTGACGGCTCCGAATATATCATTCCTTACAAATGCATTTGCAAAATCGGACCAGATGTCATACTGGTAGAAATGCATGAGAAAAAATAAGAAAAAATTAAGAAAAAGTCCGGGAAATGGGAGTAATAGTGGTTTGACTTCTCGTACGCCACAAGATATACTAATAAAGAAAGATTAGGAAAAGGAGCGCGAAAGAATATGAAATGTCCATATTGTGGAAATCCTGACACAAAAGTAATTGATTCCAGACCTGCAGAGGACGGAAGCTCCATTCGAAGAAGACGTGCCTGCGATATATGTGGGAAGCGTTTTACAACTTATGAAAAGATAGAGACAATCCCTCTTATAATTATAAAAAAAGATAACAACAGAGAACAGTATAGCCGTCAGAAGATTGAAAACGGAATTATCCGGGCATGCTATAAGCGTCCGGTGCCGACAGAGAAGATCCAACAGGCGGTGAACAATATAGAGACAAAGGTATTCAGTCTGGAAGAAAAAGAAATTCCGAGCAGTGTGGTCGGTGAACTTGTCATGGACGAACTGAAAGACCTGGATGAAGTAGCATATGTAAGATTTGCATCTGTATACCGTGAATTTAAAGATGTGAATACTTTTATGGACGAGCTAAAGAAGATATTAGATAAGGAAGAAAAATGAGAACATACAAATTAACAATTTCTTATGATGGCACCCGCTATCAGGGGTGGCAGAGACAGGCGACGACAGATAATACAATTCAGCATATATTAGAGTGGAGCATTGGAAAATTGGTCGGATACAGAGTCCGTGTAGATGGCTCCGGGAGAACTGACGCAGGGGTTCACGCACGTGGACAGGTTGCAAGCGTACAGCTCTCCAAGCTTTACGATGTAAAGGAATTGAAGGATTCCATTAACAGATATTTACCGGAAGATATCCGGATCATGAAAGTGGAACTGATGAAAAATGGGTTCCATGCGAGAAAAAGTGCAAAAGGCAAGAAGTACGAATATTATATTGACTGCAGAGAAAAACCAGATGTATTTTCCAGAAGATATTGCTATCATTATCCACATAAGCTGGATATCGAAGCAATGCGCGAGGCAGCAGATTATATGATCGGACCGAAGAATTTTACAAGCTTTACGGATGACAGTGAGAATAAGGATCCAGTCCGCAGGGTTACCAACATTAAAATTGTAAGTAATGGAGAAAAGCTCCGTATTACTTATTATGGAACCGGGTTTATGTATCATATGGTCCGGATTATGACAGGCACACTTCTGGAGGTCGGAACAGGAGAGCGTGAAGCCTCTATGATTCCGGTCGTCATTGCAGCAGAAGACAGAAGCCTGGCAGGATTTCTGGCACCGGCAAGGGGTCTGTTTTTAAGAAAAGTGTATTATTAATGCCGTTACTATAGAAGAAAAAGCATACTTCGACGAAACAAAAGGCAGGCAGGAGAACATTTTGCCTGTCAATTTTGAAAATGGAAGACAAAAATAGAAGACAAGAACACAGGAGACTAAAATGAAATTTATATCATGGAATGTAAATGGTATTCGTGCATGTGCCGGAAAAGGATTTATGGATTTTTTTCAGGAGACGGACGCAGACATTTTCTGCATTCAGGAGACGAAGATGCAGGAAGGACAGCTTGAACTGGACACACCGGGATATCATCAGTACTGGAATTATGCGAAGAAAAAAGGTTATTCGGGGACAGCAATATTTACCAAGCAGGAACCAATCAGCGTAAGCTATGGACTTGGAATCGAGGAGCACGACCAGGAAGGGCGTGTGATTACATTGGAGTTTGAAGATTTTTACTTTATTACCGTGTATACACCAAACTCCCAGAGCGAGCTTGCAAGACTGGATTATCGTATGAAATGGGAGGAAGATTTTCTTACATACTTGAAAAAGCTGGAAGAGACAAAGCCGGTTATTTTCTGCGGTGATCTGAATGTAGCGCATACAGAGATTGATCTGAAGAATCCAAAGACGAATCGGAAAAATGCCGGATTTACCGATGAAGAGCGTCAGAAATTCACAGAGCTTCTGAATGCCGGATTTGTAGATACATTCCGGTATTTTTATCCGGAGCAGACAGGTATCTACTCCTGGTGGTCTTACAGATTTAGTGCAAGAGCCAAGAATGCAGGTTGGAGAATTGACTATTTCTGCGTATCCGAGAGTCTGAAAGACAGATTGGAAGACGCGAAGATACTGACAGATATTATGGGATCAGATCATTGCCCGGTGGAATTGGATATAAAGTAACTTTAAATTTTAAAATGCGGTTTTGGGTTTTAACTCTCAAAATCGCATTTTCTCTTGAAATATAGGGAATTTGTGGGTATAATAATGTCATTAAAAAGAGGTTGAAAAATCCAATGGGGGAACAAGCTTATTGGTTTTTTGCACCTCTTTTTTCGATATCAGGAATAAAATTTCCAATATCAGATGCTTCCGGAAGAATGTTTAAAAGCATCTTTCCAATGGATTTCTAAGAAAAAAACAGGAAAAAATAACAGAAACAACACATGAAAAGAGAGGATGACAGACATGAAATTTAAAGAAATTAATCCATCACCACGTACACTTATGACACCGGGACCAGTTGAAGCAGATCCTCGCGTACTTCGCGCAATGGGCGCACACATTCTCGGACAGTTCGATCCGGAATTTACAGCACTTATGAATGAGACAATGGAGATGGAACGCTATGTGTTTCAGACACAAAATAAAATGACATATCTTGTAGATACCACATCAAGAGGAGGTCTTGAGACAGTTCTGACAGGAGCAATCTGTCCGGGAGATAAAGTTTTGATTCCTGCATTCGGACGTTTTGGATATCTGCTTGCAGAGATTCTGGAGAGATGTGGAGCAGATATCACACTTCTTGAGAGAGAATGGGGAACTGTATTTGAGCCGGAAGAGATTGAAGAGGCATTAAAGAAAGACAGCTACAAAGCCGTTGCATTTATCCACGGTGAGACTTCTACATCTATGATGCAGCCATTGAAAGAGATTGGTGAAATCTGTGAGAAATATGGTGCACTTCTGATTGTAGATGCAGTTGCAACACTTGGTGGAGCAGAAGTACACGTTGACGACTGGAAGTTATCCGCATGTATCTCCGGTACACAGAAATGTATTTCAGCACCTTCAGGTTCTGCACTGATCACATACAATGAGCAGATTGAAGAAATCGTTAAGAAGAGAAAGAAAGTAGAGAAGGGAATCCGTACAGCAGATGATGTAAATGGTTCACTTGCAGGAATCCCGAGCAACTATCTGGATCTTGCACAGCTTGAGGACTACTGGAGCCCAAGACGTCTGAACCATCATACAGAGGCTACAAGTATGCAGTATGCAGTACATGAAGCACTTCGTTGCATCGTAGATGAGACTCTGGAAGCAAGATGGGCAAGACACAGCCTCAATGACAAGGCTCTGTGTGCTGGTCTGAACGCAATGGGTCTTAGCATTTTCGGAGATATCGAGCACAAGATGCCAGTTGTAACAGCAATCAATATTCCGGAAGGAGTAGACGGAAAGGTAATCCGTGGAACACTTCTCAACGAGTTTGGAATCGAAATTGCAACATCATTCGGACCACTGGACGGCAAGATTTTAAGAATCGGTAACATGGGATACTCAAGCCAGAAGAGAAATATCCTGATTCTCCTTGGAGCACTGGAGGCAGTTATGCTTCAGAATAATGTTAAGATTGCTACAGGTGAAGGTGTGGCAGCAGCGATGGAAGTATACAAAAACGCTGAGAAATAAATAAAACTATCGAACATTTAGAACTAAGTGGAGAATATCTGATTTACTCCGGAACATATACTGTTATAAAGACAGATGTTCCGGAGTTTTTTATGAGAAAGTTTATAAAACTTGAGAGAATAAGGGCAAATCGCGAGAGTATTCAAAAGAAATTGAATAAGAAATGGTTGACTCGTGGGATTTTTACTTGTGTGGCTGCAATAGCGATGATAGGTTCATACAGGTACATATCAGGAATCGTCAAGGTTTCAAGCAATGTTAATGGGAAAGAACTTCCGATTTACTGTGTCCAGACCGACGAAAAGAAAGTTGCGCTCTCATTTGATGCGGCATGGGGAAATGATGATACGCAGAGAATCCTGGACATTTTAAAGAAACATGATGTACATGTCACATTTTTTATGACTGGCGGGTGGGTCGAAAGTTATCCTGACGATGTGAAAGCAATCTATGAGGCAGGCCATGATCTTGGAAACCATAGCCAGAATCATAAGAATATGTCTCAGCTCTCCGATGAGGAGAAGACACAAGAGTTAATGAGTGTTCATGAAAAAGTGAAGGAGTTGACAGGAGTCAAGATGCAGCTGTTTCGCCCACCATATGGAGATTATGATGACGCCGTTGTGTTAAATGCAAGGGAAAATGGATATTATCCGATTCAGTGGGACGTGGATAGTCTGGATTGGAAAGACTACGGGGTTGATAGTATTTTGAATACGGTGCTGAATCATAAGGCACTTGGAAATGGTTCGATTATCTTGTGCCACAATGGGGCGAAATATACGGCAGATGCTCTAGATGCGTTGCTGGACGGATTGAAGGAAAAAGGTTATCAGGTAGTGCCGATATCGCAACTGATTTATAAAGAAAATTACCATATGGACGTGACCGGGAGACAAATTCCGGACGCGAAGTAGGCAACTGGGAAAGCCCATAAAATGGGCGAAAAGTAAGAATGTACACATCAATTAAAGAACATATATAGAATAGTTTAATATTTGCTGTCTCTTTTATTTAAATTCTTGATTGGACAGTGGAAAGTAAACTGTGGTAACATTAAATGCGTACTTATTAACGTTGATAATTATTGCTCAATAAAGCAGTGATACAACTGGGGAAAAAGAAAAGGAGAACTTAATGAAAAAGAAAATCGTAAGCGCACTTTTATGTGTCGCAATGATCGCAACTATGGCAACAGGTTGTGGTGGCAGCAAATCCAGTTCTACATCTGGAAATGCAGATTCTACAGCCAAGCAGTTTGAGATTAATGCAGCAATTGCAGCAAATCCGCCTGCACTGGATCCACACACTGTAAATGCTAATGTTACAGGTGCAATTGGAATTCATATTTATGAAGCTCTGTTCCAGATGGATGAGAATTATGAACCACAGCCAGTACTTGCAGAGTCTTATGAGATGAGCGATGATGGAAAAGAGTACACAATCAAACTTCGTCAGGGAGTAAAATTCCACAACGGAGATGAGATGAAGGCAGATGATGTAGTAGCATCTATGAATCGTTGGATGGAGCTTTCACCAAAGGCTAAAACACTCATTGGCGGTTCAGTGTTTGAAAAAGTAGATGATTATACAGTGAAGCTTACTGTAAATGAGCCATCTTCTGATATCATCATGGTTCTTGCAAGCCCTATTCAGTTTGCAGCAATCTATCCAAAGTCAGTTGTTGATTCAGCAAGTGATGAGGGTGTAAAGGAATATATTGGAACTGGTCCGTACAAAGTAGCAGAGTGGAAGCAGGATCAGTATGTAAAACTTGAAAAATATGAGGATTATCAGCCGGCTGAAGGAGAATCCAGTGGTCTTGCAGGAGCAAAAAATGCACAGGCTGACACAATCACATTTAATATTGTAACAGATACAGCGACTCGTATCGCAGGTGTACAGAATGGTCAGTATGACATTGCTGAGGATATTCCGGCAGATCAGTACAAAGATCTTGCAACAGACAAGAATCTGACTATGGATGTTCGTAGTGGTGGTACATTGAACCTGTTCCTGAATACAACAGAGGGTGTTATGGCTGATGAAAAAGTACGTCAGGCAGCTCTTGCAGCACTCAACTGTGATGATATTCTGATGGCAAGTTATGGAGATGCTGATCTTTATAAGCTGAATGCAGGTTGGTGTAATCCAGATGATGCTCAGTGGGGAACAGAGGCTGGCTCTGAATATTACAATCAGAACGATGTAGAGAAAGCGAAAAAGCTTCTTTCTGAGTCAAGCTACAACAACGAAAAAATCGTATTAGTTACAACACCAGAATACAATGAGATGTACAACGCAACATTAGTTGTTCAGGAACAGTTAAAAGCAGCAGGATTCAATGCAGAAGTTGAAAGTTACGACTTCAGCACATTCATGGAGCACCGTGCAGATCCGAAACAGTTTAGTATGTATATTACAAGTAACAGCTACAACATGCTTCCAATTCAGTTATCAGTACTGGATAAAGGATGGGCAGGACTGGATCGTCCGGAAATATCAGACGGAATCAAAGCAATCCGTTCAGCATCTTCTAACGAGGAAGCAAAAGCTGCATGGGAAGACCTCCAGTCATTCATTTATGAATATGGTGCAGCAAGTGTTATCGGACATTTCACAAACATTACAGCTATGAACAGCAAAGTTGAGAATTATCAGTACCTGAGATTCCCAATTTACTGGAATATCACTTTTGCAGAGTAATAGATGGAAGAGTTTACTTACATCTAGGTGAGTCTTGAATAGTAAACACAGCGGCGGAATGCGAAAGCAACCGCCGCTTTTGCGAATTTTAGGAATATTTTCATTGAACTTGAAAATCATGGAGGAGGAAACTATATGTTATCTTATATTGGAAAACGTATTCTGTCATTGATTCCTGTACTCTTTGTTGTGTCATTTGTTGTTTTTCTGGTTGTATATATGATACCGGGAGGACCTGCGACAGCAATTTTAGGACTGGAAGCATCAGCAGATCAGATAAATGCTTTGAATGCGCAGCTTGGTTTTGACAGACCATTTCTTGTGCAGTATGGTGACTGGATCGTCAATGTATTTCAGGGGAACTGGGGGGATTCATTCTTTTTACATGAGTCTGTAACAGAAGCAATTGCTGAATATTTTGGACCAACAATCAGCCTTGCAATTCTTGCGCAGTTAATTGCATTAGTTCTTTCTGTACCACTTGGGATTCTTGCAGCATATAAGAGAGGAAGCGCGACTGATGTAGCAGCAGTATCTGTGTCATTGCTTGGTATTGCAATTCCAGGATTCCTTTTAAGTATGTTTTTAATGTTATTTTTTAGTGTGTATCATCACTGGTTCCCGGTAGCAGGGTATGCACCATTGGCAAATGGACTGTTGGAACATTGGAAATATCTGTTTGTTCCTGCACTCTCACTTGGAATTGTACAAGCTGCTTATATTACACGAATGACAAGATCATCACTTCTTGAGGTGTTATATAAAAATTATATTCGCACAGCAAGAGCAAAAGGATTAAAAGAAAAAAAAGTAGTTCTTCGCTATGCACTTAAAAATGCGGCGCCTGCAATTCTTACAGCAGTCGGACAGTCATTTGGAAGTCTGATTACAGGAACAATCGTAACGGAGACGTTGTTTAATATTCCGGGGCTTGGAATGTTGACAATGGGTTCTATTAATCGAAGAGATGTATATGTAATCCAGGGAGTTGTATTATTTGTAACATTATTGTATGTACTGGTAAATCTTGTGGTTGATATTTTATATGGATTTGTAGATCCAAGACTGCAGCCAGGCAGAAATAAATAACGGGAGGGCGGAAAATGGTATTAACAAGAAAAGGAATTTCTGCCTCCAGTGAGGCAATTATAAAAGAACAACGACAGATCACAAGAGAAAAATTACTCGCAAGTCCGGGACTGATTATCGGAACAATTGGATTTTTATTAATTCTGGTCACTGCAATATTAGTTCCGATTCTCAACACGCAGGATCCAAATGCAATGGTGGTCATGGATCGTCTGAAAGCACCAAGTGCTGCACATATTTTTGGAACAGATGAATTAGGAAGAGACTTATTTATCCGTGTAATGTACGGAGCAAGAGTTTCTCTTTGGGTTGGCGGTTGTGTCGCAATCTTTTCCTGTGTTTTGGGAACAATTATCGGACTTTATGCAAGTTATTTTAAAGTGCTTGATCAGATCCTTATGAGAATCTGTGATGGATTGATTGCAATTCCGGGAATCTTACTTGCGATTGCATTGATTGCGGCACTTGGAACATCAAGCTGGAATGTAGTTGTAGCACTTACAATTGTATATACTCCAAACGTAGCGCGTACAGTACGTGCCAGCGCTATGGTTATTCGTGAGCAGACTTATGTAGAAGCTGCAAAAGTACAGGGAAGCGGAAATTTCAGAATCTTATGGAAACTGATTCTTCCGGGTGTTATTTCACCACTGACAGTTCAGGCTTCTTACATTTTTTCACAGGCAATTATTTCAGAAGCATCTCTTAGCTTCCTTGGAGCGGGTGTTCCGGCACCGGCAGCCAGTTGGGGAAATATGCTGGAAGCAAGTAAAGCAGTACTTTCAAAGGCACCTTGGACAATGATTGTACCAGGAGCAGCAGTTATTATATGTGTACTGAGTCTAAATCTTTTTGGAGATGGACTTCGTGACTTTATGGATCCGAGAACAAAAGGAGGCGTGAAAAAATAATGAATGATACAATATTAGAGATTAAAGATTTACACGTTCTGTTCCCGGTACATAAAAAGTGGCTTCCGGCAGTAGATGGCGTGAATTTGAAGATTGAAAAAGGTGAGATCACTGGCGTAGTTGGTGAATCTGGTTCCGGAAAAAGTGTTATGTCCCAAACAATTTTAAGACTTCGTGATCATGATACAAATGTCCGCTATGAAGGTGAAATTTTATTCGAAGGTGAAGATTTGTTAAAGCAGCCTTTAAATAAAATCCGTGATATCAGAGGAGACCGTATTTCGGTTATTTTTCAGGATCCATTGACTTCATTGAGTCCGGTTCATACTGTAGGCAGTCAGTTGAGTGAAGTACTGACTTTGCATAAAGGGTTAAATAAAGAACAGGCAAAAGAAAAAGCAATTGAAATGTTGAAATTGACAGGAATCCCAAATCCGGAGAACTGTTTTAAACAGTATCCATATGAACTTTCTGGTGGTATGCAGCAACGTGTCATGATTGCAATGGCATTATCCTGCGAGCCAAAGCTTCTGATTGCGGATGAGCCAACAACAGCACTTGATGTAACAATTCAGGAACAGATTCTGCAGCTGATTCGTGAATTGAACGAAAAGCTTGGAATGTCTGTATTGTTTATTACCCATGACATGGGAGCAGTTGCAAATTTATGCCATAATGTAAAAGTTATGTATCTTGGTCAGGTGGTTGAAGAAGCATCTACAGAAGAATTGTTCCAGAATCCGCTGCATCCATATACACAGGGACTACTGTCATGTATTCCGCACCTTGGAGTGAAAAAAGGAGAACCGCTGCCAGTGATTGAAGGATCAGTGCCTCCGTTATCTAAAGTACCGGTAGGGTGCCATTTCTGTACCAGATGTAAGATGGCAGATCAGCAATGCATGGAACATGAGCCGCCAGCCTGTGAAGTTGCTCCGGGGCATGTAGTGAAATGTTGGAAATATGCCGAATCCGGAAAGCAGGAGGTGTAAAGATGAGTGAACATTTGCTTGAAGTAAAACATTTAAAAAAATCATATCCGGTGTATGATAATTCTGGAAAATTATTTGCAAAGAAGAAATATATGTGTGCGGTCGATGATATGTCTTTCTTTATTGAAAAAGGAGAAACTTACGGACTGGTAGGAGAATCTGGATGCGGAAAATCTACGACAGGAAGAACAATTGTTGGTCTGAATCATGCAGATAGTGGAGAGATTTTATACGATGGAAAGGACTTATGTAAATTAAGTGATAAAGAATTTCGCCCACTGCGTAAAGACATTCAGATGGTATTTCAAGACACTTTATCAGCGCTTAATCCGAGACAGAGAATCGGAGATAGTTTGAGTGAGACTTTAAAAATACATGGAATGACAGATAGTGAGAAGAGAAGAGAAGCCGTAGTTGAAATCCTGAAAAAGGTAGGATTGTCAGAAGAACATTATTTTAGATTTCCACATGAATTATCAGGTGGACAGGTTCAGAGACTTGGAATTGCCGGAGCTTTGATTATCCAACCGAAGCTGATTGTCTGCGATGAGCCGGTATCTGCGCTGGATGTATCTATTCAGGCTCAGATTTTGAACATGCTTGTGGAACTTCAAAAAGAATTGGGACTGAGTCTTTTGTTTATTTCTCATGATATCGGTGTAGTACGTTTTATTTCAGACAGAATCGGAGTTATGTATCTTGGAACTCTGATGGAAGAGACAGAGACAGAAGAACTTTTTGAGCATCCATTGCATCCATATACGGAAGCATTGTTTGAGGCGGTCCCTGATCCGTATATCAAACGTACGGAATTAAAAGGATTAAGTGGAGAACAGCCGGTTCGAACAGAAGATTTTAAAGGTTGTGCGTTCTATACAAGATGCCCATATGCAACAGATCGTTGTAAGGCAGAAAGACCGGAACTTAGAGAAGTGAAACCGGGACATAAAGTAGCCTGTCATAGATATAATAATGACTAGTATAAGCCTTTTAAATTAGCATAATAAATCAGAAAAAGCGTCACTTATATTTTTTGTATGAGCGGCGCTTTTTTTGATATGGTGTTGCTGAAAGTATTTAGTTGTAATTATCTTTTAGGCAGATTATTTTGAAAATGTAGAATAGATTTTTACGAGTTCTATGACCATGTCTACAACTTTATCCATGCTTTGGACAGAAATGTGTTCATAAGGACCGTGATAAGCGTGTGCCCCAGTTCCGATATCAGGGCATGGAAGTCCGCGAAAACTAAGATGACAACCATCAGTCCCTCCACGGATTGGAGAAACATTAGGAATTAGTCCAACTCTTTCACACGCAGATTTTGCATTTTCAATTAAGTGGATATTTTGTTCAATGATATCTTTCATATTATAATACTGGTCGGTTATACAAAGTTCTACGGTTCCTGCGCCCCATTTTGCATTTAATTGTTCAGTAATGGAAAGAAGGTGATTTTTGCGATTTTGAAACTCAGTGTTGTCATGATCCCGAATAATATAATCCATATGAGCAGAACCACAGTCTCCAGCTATATGAACTAAATGATAGAAGCCTTCATAACCTGCAGTATCACGTGGTGTTTCGTGCTTGGGAAGTTGGTTATTAATTTCCATAGCGAGCAGGCAGGCGTTGATCATAGTATCTTTAGCAGAACCAGGGTGGACGCTCACGCCATGAATGTCAAAAGAGGCGCTGGCAGCATTAAAGTTTTCATATTGTAAGTTCCCCTCCGTAGAGCCGTCAAGTGTATATGCAAAATCGGCATCGAACAAATCTATATCAAAAAGGGAGATACCGGTTCCAATCTCTTCATCAGGCGTGAAAGCAATACAAATCGGGCCGTGAGGTATCTGCTGGGACTGCAGGTGTTCGACCAGTGTCATAATCTCGGCAATTCCGGCTTTATCGTCAGCGCCCAGAATGGTTGTGCCGTCGGTCGTGATCAGTGTGTGACCGGTCAGAGCTTTGAGATGTTCAAACATATCAGGACTAAGAATAAGACCACTGCTTCCAAGGGGCAGATCTTTGCCATTATAATTTTCAGTTATGACTGGCTGAATTGCATGTTCGCAATAATCAGATACAGTATCTATATGAGCAATAAAACCAAGTGCAGGAGCATTTTCATATCCTTTCGTGGCTGGAAGTTTTCCATAGAGAAAACAATGTTCGGTGAGGTGAATGTCAGAAACACCGAGGAGTTGCATTTCATCTTTCAGAAGATTAGCCAGGTCAAATTGACATTTCGAAGAAGGTGTTGTGTTACTGGTTTCATCGCATGGAGTGTTGATTGCGACATATTTTAATAAACGTTCATAAGCTTTCATAGAGCTCTCCTTGTGTGTGATTTATATTATATATCGTAGCATATTTGAAAATAATATGTGAGATTAATAATGAAAAGCTATAAAAGAGATAGAACTTGTAATAAAAATGTAATAATAGTTAATTTGCAAAGTTATAATAGATGTGATATTCTAACACCACGCGAGTGATATGTCTAATCATCCGCAGTGGTATCTATAAACATTTCATTCATTTCGGAGCCGAAGAGTTATCAAGCAGAATTCCAAAGTGATGAATCAGTGACAAGTAAATAACGTTCGAAAGAATCGTGCGGTGTATGTGAATTAATGAAAATTCTACATAGATGTTGTAGTAGATTAGAATTTTTCAAAAACCTATTGACCTTTCCCTGAATATAGAGTAATATTTATGTAACGCAAAAACAGATTGCGCTCTATAATTTAAATTCTGTGAAGAGAAAGAGTAGAGATAAGAGATTTCCCTACAGAGAGCTGTCGGTGCTGAAAGACAGTGGGAGGCTTATTTTGAAAATCATCTCTGAGAAGGAAAGCTGAAAGAATCACATCAGGTAAGTTTTCACGGGGATTTCCCGTTATAGAAATCACGTATGATTGTACGTAGTGAGTATCACTTGTTTTAGAAGAACAGGGTGGTTGCGGAACTGATAATATGTCCGTCCCTATTTCAGGGGCGGACTTTTTGTATATATGATGCCAGTGACACAAGCTTTGCACTAATAGAAGCATAGATGTAGAAGAGTTAAAGCGTGGAGTAATCTGTAGGCATCATACTTATACACAACAAGAGAAAGGAGAAGATGCATGAGTAATCACACAGAGATCAGATGGCATGGCCGTGGCGGTCAGGGTGCCAAGACAGCAGCATTACTGTTAGCTGATGTTGCATTTAAGACAGGAAAATACGTACAGGGATTTCCGGAGTATGGTCCGGAGCGTATGGGTGCGCCGATCACAGCGTACAACAGAATCAGCGATGAGGTGATCCGTGTACATTCTAACATTTATGATCCAGAGTTCGTAGTTGTTGTAGACGAGTCACTTCTTGAGACTGTAGATGTAACAGCAGGACTGAAAAAAGAGGGGGCAATCCTTGTAAATACAGCCCGCCCGAAAGAAGAGATTATTCCACATCTGAAAGGATACGAAGGAAAACTTTACACGATAGATGCACACAAAGTATCTATGGAAGCTATGGGAAAATATTTCCCGAATACACCGCTTCTTGCAGCAATCGTAAAAGTTGCAAATATCATGGACGAAGAGACATTTTTAAGAGAGATGCAGGCTTCTTTCAAGCATAAATTCGCCAGCAAGCCAGAGGTTATCGACGGTAACATGAAGGCTCTTGAGATGGCACTGAAGGAGGTAAAATAATGGCTACAGATATCAGCAAATTAGGAGTTAAGACAAAATGGCAGGATCTGACTGAAGGAATGATCGTTGCCGGAGCAGGGACTTCAAAGGATTTCCACACCGGTGAGTGGACAAGTGTAAAGCCGGAATTTATTGAAGACAAATGTAAACAGTGCCTGTTATGTGTACCTGTCTGTCCGGACAGTTGTATCCCGGTTAAGGATATGAAAAGAGGCGCATTTGATTATGACCATTGCAAAGGATGCGGTATTTGTGTAAAAGCATGTCCGTTCGGTGCAATTACGATGGAAGGGGTGAAATAAGATGGCAGGAAAAAGAGATCGTTTATCAGGAAATGAAGCAATAGCAATCGCTTTAAGACAGATTAATCCGGACGTATTTCCGGCATTCCCAATTACACCATCTACGGAGATTCCACAGTATTTCGCTTCATTTGTAGCAAATGGACAGGTGGATACAGAATTTATCCCGGTCGAGAGTGAGCATAGTTCTATGTCAGCAGCAATCGGAGCATCCGCTGCAGGAGCACGAAGCCTTACAGCAACTTCTTCTTGTGGACTTGCTTATATGTGGGAGGAACTTTACATTGCAGCTTCTAACAGACTTCCGCTTGCACTTGCACTTGTAAACCGAGCACTGTCCGGTCCGATCAATATCAACTGTGATCATTCTGACAGTATGGGAGCAAGAGATGCAGGCTGGATTCAGATTTACGCAGAGAATAATCAGGAAGCTTATGACAACATGGTTCAGGCTTTCCGCATTTCCGAGCATAAAGATGTACGCCTTCCAATCATGATCTGTCAGGATGGATTTATCACAAGCCACGCCGTAGAGAACATTGAACTTCTGGAAGATGCAGACGTCAAGAATTTTGTTGGTGAGTATGAGCCGGAAGATTATCTTCTGAATCCAGAGTGCCCGATGGCAGTCGGCCCTTACTCTATTACAGATTATTATATGGAAGCAAAGCGTAACCAGGCAGAAGGAACAAGAAATGTCAGCCGTGTCGTAAAAGAAGTGGCTGAGGATTTTGAGAAGCTTTCCGGCAGAAAATACGGACTTTTCGAGGAGTATCGTATGGAAGATGCTGAACGTGCAGTTGTTATCATTGGTTCCGCAGCAGGAACAACAAAAGATGCAGTAGACAGACTTCGCGAGCAGGGAGAGAAAGTCGGACTGATTAAGATTCGTCTGTTCCGTCCATTCCCGGCTGATGAGATTGCAGAAGCATTGAAAAATGTCAAGGCAATCGCGATCATGGACCGTGCAGAGAGTTATACAAATCACGGTGGCCCACTTGGAGCAGATGTGATGTCTGCATTATTCCGTGCAAGAAGCCAGGCACTCGCAATTAACTATGTATATGGACTTGGTGGACGTGATGTGCGTGTCGAAGATATGGAAAATGTATACGAAACACTGAAACAGGTCATTGCAGATGGTGATGCCGGAGAAATGTATCGTTACATGGGAATCAGAGAATAAGGAGGCGCGAAGAAGATGAGTTATAATTTTAAAGAGACAATGAACAAACCAGAGCGTCTTGCTCCTGGACACAGAATGTGCGCCGGATGTGGCGGAACAATCGCAGTAAGAAATGTCCTTCGTGGTCTTCATGAAGGGGACAAAGCAGTCATCGGAAATGCAACAGGATGTCTGGAAGTTTCTACATTTACATATCCATACACAGCATGGGAAGACAGCTACATTCACAATGCATTTGAAAATGCAGGGGCAACACTCAGCGGTGTTGAAGGCGCTTACAAAGCGTTAAAGAGAAAAGGAAAATTACAGGATACAAACTACAAATTTATTACCTTTGGTGGAGACGGCGGTACATACGATATCGGACTGCAGTCATTATCCGGGGCAATGGAGCGTAATCAGGATCTTGTATATGTGTGCTACGATAACGGAGCTTATATGAACACAGGTATCCAGCGTTCTTCTGCAACACCAATGTATGCAGATACAACAACAACACCAGTTGGAAGCGAGAGCAATGGTAAACCGCAGAACAGAAAAGATCTGGCATCTGTAATTGCGGCACACGATATTCCGTACGTTGCACAGACTACATTTGTACAGAACTTTAAAGATCTGCACATCAAATCCGAAAAAGCTATCTATACACCGGGTGCAGCATTCCTAAACATTATGGCACCATGCCCGCGTGGATGGAGATACAACACACCAGACATTATGGAAATCTGTAAACTTGGTGTAGAGACATGTTACTGGCCACTGTTCGAGGTCGTAGAAGGAAAATGGATCCTGAACTATGAGCCAAAGAAGAAACTTCCAATCGAGGACTTCTTAAGACCACAGGGAAGATTCAAACATTTATTCAAGAAAGGTAACGAAGACCTTCTTGAGGCATTCCAGAAGGAAGTAGACAGAAGATGGGAAGACCTTCTGTTCAGATGTTCAAGATAAATGTAAGATGCGTTCATAATCTGCAGGCATGGAGCGGTAATAGGTTCGCTCCGGGCTTGTAGATATAGAATATAGTAAGATTTATGAATTAGGGAAATGAGGTAAAGGCATGGGACTTGCAATACCAATCGAGACAAGTGCAAGGCACATTCATCTGTGCCGGGAAGATTTTGAAATATTATTCGGAGAAGGAAAAGAGCTGACATTTAAGTCAGAACTCAGCCAGCCGGGACAGTTTGCCTGTGAAGAGCGCCTGGAGGTCCGCGGACCCAAAGGAGCATTCGAGAGGGTTGCAGTTCTTGGACCTTTCCGTGGGGAGACTCAGGTGGAAATCTCTATGACAGATTCCAGAAAACTGGGAATTCCAGGAATGATACGTCAGTCCGGAGACACTGCAGGGACACCTGGATGTACACTGGTGGGACCGTGTGGAAGCGTGGAATTAGACCACGGTGTGATTGTGGCAAAACGCCATATACACATGACACCGGTACAGGCATATCAGTTAAATGTAAAAGATAACGACTCTGTATTCGTCATTACACAGAGCTTTGAACGGGCACTGATATTCGCAGATGTCATCGTTCGCGTCAGTCCGCAGTTCGCACTTGCAATGCACGTAGATACAGACGAGGCAAATGCATTCGCAGGAACCGAGAACCCGACAGGAACACTGCTCAAGCTCTTCGGAGGAAAATCCGAAGAACTACAAAGATGGGCAGATGAGATTCAGAGTGGTATTCATCGGATATAAAATTATATAATACAGGCACAAGAATAGTCCTATAAGGCACGCTCGCGCTACCTTCCGCTGGTAGCGGTACGTAAGCGACCTCAATACGGTCGCTAAGTACCGACCGCTCCAGAGTACCTTTACGGACTATTCTTGTGCCTTATTTTATACTTTTAAGTCCTAGATTCGGGCAAGGAGGCACGCTCGCGCTACCCTCCGCTGGCAACACTTACGATTATGATTGCAGAATCAAAACTAGATGAAATGGAAATGATGATTACAGTTATTATGAATTGTATGAAATAGATTACTTGCACCTGTGTCGGTTTGTGTGTATACTTGATTTAGAATATTTGTGCGTGAGTGCTAAGAACAGGAGGTAGCGGTATGCGTGATTTTTTAGATAAGGTGAAGGAAATTTTTGACCGTGAATGGTCAGGTGAAGAGAAAGTTCTGATTATGCTTTGTTGTGTTCTTTTAGGAGTGATTTATGGATTTTTAATTTCTCCAATTAAAAAAGGAATTTCTTTTGGTAATAACAATGGAAATAATTATAATGAATTTGCAGATGATTACTGGTTAGATGACGAAGAGTAGAATAAAAAGTAAGAAATATTGATGCCGGATCAGAGTGATATGTGTCTGAAAATTTGGACATATTTTATGAGGTAACTTAGACAAATGAGGATTTTCTGTGTTGGACAGGAGGTCTTCATTTTTTATGCAGATATATATTTGCTCATAGGATTTAACTTTGCAATTGAGTTCTATTTGAAATATACACTATTAATCAATTGTCAGGATTGACAAAGCATCATTTTCTTTTTATAATCATAAACATGTGAGACAATGGCGTTTTCATCCTTGTATGAGAGCGCCCTTTTTTGCTATAAAAGTATTATCAATAGATAGCTTGGAAGCATGTTTACATGCATTACAGGCTATCTATTAGATAATCTGAGCTGCATGAACAAGAAGGGCGAAAGCCCGGATTGTGAATGTGGCAGCAGATGCGGGAGTGCAAAGCACGGAGCATCTGGATTTTATAGATTCAGATAGTAAAAAATAATACAAGCGGGAGGTTTCTTATGAACAATTACACACGCGAGGATATTTTGAGGATGGTTGAAGAGGAGGACGTTGGTTTCATTCGTCTTCAGTTCACAGATATGTATGGAACTTTGAAAAATGTAGCAATCACCAGCAGCCAGCTTGAGAAGGCGCTGGATAATGAGTGCATGTTCGATGGTTCTGCTATTGAAGGTTTTGCGAGAATGGAAGATTCGGATATGTATCTTCGCCCGGATCTGAATACATTTGAAATCTTTCCGTGGAGACCACAGCAGGGGAAAGTAGCAAGGCTGCTCTGTGATGTACAGAAAGCGGATGGCAGTATGTTTGAAAGTGATCCAAGATATGTGTTAAAGAAAGTGATTGCCGAAGCAAAAGAGATGGGGTATACATTTGACGTGGGACCAGAGTGTGAGTTCTTCTTATTCCATACGGACGAAGACGGACTTCCGACTACATTTTCTCATGAGAAGGCAAGCTATTTTGATCTGGGCCCGTTAGATTTAGGAGAAAATGCAAGGCGTGATATTGTTCTGACACTGGAGGATATGGGATTTGAAGTAGAAGAATCTCACCATGAATTTGCACCGGCACAGCATGAAGTGGATTTTAAATATGATGAGGCACTTTTAACTGCGGATAATATTATGACATTTAAACTAGTCGTAAAGACTATTGCCAAGCGTCACGGGCTTCATGCTACATTTATGCCGAAACCGAAGTACAATGAAAATGGCTCTGGTATGCATATGAATATGTCCCTTCATAATGAAGCGGGGGAAAATGTATTTAATGACAAGAATGACCCGAATGGTATGAGTAAAGAGGCATACTATTTTATTGGCGGTTTGATGAAGCACATTAAAGCCATGACATTTATCACGAATCCTATTGTAAATTCTTATAAACGGTTTGTGCCGGGATTTGAGGCACCGGTGCATATCGCATGGTCCAGAAAGAATCGGACGCCACTTATCCGAATTCCGGCAGACCGTGGGGGGAACGTCAGAATCGAACTTCGTAGTCCGGATACTGCAGCAAACCCTTATCTGGCACTGGCAGTATGTCTTTCAGCAGGACTGGACGGTATCCGTAGTAAGATCATGCCACCGGACAGCATCGACCGCAACTTATTTGAGATGAGCGAGGAAGAACTCAAAGAGGCAGGAGTAGAAAAGCTTCCAATGAATCTGATGGAAGCGTGTCAGGAATTTGAAAAAGACGAGTATATTAAAAATGTGCTTGGAAATGATCTGGTGCAGAAGTATACACAAGCTAAGAAAAAGGAATACGAGGAATATGTAACCCAGGTCACAGAATGGGAGCTTAATAAATATTTACATCGAATCTAAGCCTGCTGTTGTGTGAAATATTTCTTATCAGGGAGAAGAAAAGATTCAGGAAGCTGCTAAAAGCGGACAGAAGGTCGGTTTTATCAGCGATACACAGCAGGAGGTGGCAAATTGGTAGGTATTATAGTTGTATTTCCGAACAAGGATAATGCGACCAATATCCGAAATCTGTTAGTGCGTACAGGGCTTAATGTTACTGGAGTGTGCACGACAGGAGCGCAGGCGATGAACTACGCAGATTCTGTTGATGAAGGAATTATCGTGTGTGGATACAAACTAAAAGATATGATGTATTCAGAATTAAGAGAATATTTGCCGGATCGCTTTGAGATGCTTTTGATTGCGTCACAAGGGAAATGGGAAGAAGGGCTGGCAAGTGGTGTCATGGGACTGACTATGCCGATCAAAGCGTATGATCTTATGAATACCCTTCAGATGATGCTTCAAAATATGGACCGGCGGCGCAGAAAACGTAAGAAAATGATTAAGAGCAGGACTCCTGAACAGGAAGCATTGATCCGAAAAGCAAAAGAATTGCTGATGGCGCGAAATAATATGACAGAAGAAGAAGCACACCGGTATCTTCAGAAGAACAGTATGGACAGCGGAACGAATATCGTAGAGACAGCGGAGATGGTACTTAGCATTATGAATGAATAAAGATGGGAGAAATAATAAAAATGAAATTCACAAAAATGCAAGGTCTGGGGAACGATTACGTTTATGTAAATTGTTTCAAAGAAAAAATCGACAATCCACCTGAGGTGGCAAAGATTGTCAGTAACAGACATTTCGGAATCGGGTCAGACGGTCTGATCATGATCAATCCGTCTAAGGTGGCTGATTTTGAAATGGAGATGTATAATGCAGATGGTTCCAGAGGAGAAATGTGTGGAAATGGAATCCGTTGTGTCGCAAAGTATGTCTATGATTACGGACTGACTGATAAGACACACATTTCCGTGGAGACACTTGGAGGAATTAAATATCTGGATCTGACGGTGAAAGATGGAAAAGTTGCACTGGTACGTGTTGATATGGGAGAACCGGAGCTTGACCCGAAGAAAATTCCGATTATAATGAAAGGGTATTCCGATGAAACTGATAGGGTATTAAATGCTCAGATTAAAGTAGACGGGAAAGAGTATCATATGACTGGTGTATCAATGGGAAACCCTCACGATGTTGTCTATATTGATAATGTACAGGGACTTGACATTGAAAAAATCGGACCGAAGTTCGAGAACCATGAGAGATTTCCACAGCGGATTAATACAGAATTCGCAAGAGTTATCGACAGAAAGACCGTGGAAATGCGTGTGTGGGAGAGAGGATCCGGCGAGACACTTGCATGTGGAACTGGAGCATGTGCTGTAGCAGTCGCGAGCATTTTAAACGGATATACAGAGCGAGAAGTAGAAATCCGTCTTCTGGGAGGAAATCTTCAGATTGAATGGAATGAAGAAGATAATCATGTCTATATGACAGGTCCGGCGACCGTTGTATTTGACGGGGAGATAGAACTGTAAGAAGATATCACATAATGAATAAATAAAGGAGACTAGAAAGATGTTTAAAGTAAACGAAAATTATCTGAAATTACCAGGAAGTTACCTTTTTTCAACGATTGGAAAGAAAGTATCAGCATATCAGGCAGCTAATCCAGACAAGCAGATCATCCGTCTTGGAATCGGTGATGTAACACAGCCACTTGCACCAGCAATCATCGAGGCAATGCACAAGGCTGTTGATGAGATGGGCCATGCCGAGACATTTCACGGATATGCACCAGATCTTGGATACGAATTTTTAAGAAGCGCCATGGCAAAGAACGATTATCAAGATAAAGGCTGCGACATTCAGGCAGACGAAATCTTTATTTCTGATGGTGCAAAATGTGATTCAGGAAATATTCAGGAAATTTTTGCGGCAGACAGTAAGATTGCAGTGTGTGACCCGGTTTACCCTGTGTACGTTGATACAAATGTAATGGCAGGACGTACCGGAACTTACGATGCAAAGACAGAGACATGGAGCAATGTGATCTACATGCCTTGTACAAAAGAGACAAATTTTGCACCTGCGCTTCCAGAAGAGACACCAGATATCATCTATTTGTGTTTCCCAAACAATCCGACAGGGTCAACAATCACAAAAGCACAGCTTCAGGAGTGGGTAGATTACGCTAATAGAGTCGGAGCAGTCATCATCTACGACTCTGCATATGAAGCATATATCTCCGAGTCAGACGTACCACACACCATTTACGAGTGCGAAGGAGCAAGAACATGCGCAATAGAGCTTCGAAGCTTCTCTAAGAATGCAGGATTTACAGGAGTACGTCTTGGAGCAACCGTTATTCCAAAAGATCTGAAATCTGGTGATGTTATGCTTCATTCCCTGTGGGCAAGACGTCATGGAACAAAATACAACGGAGCACCTTACATCGTACAACGTGCAGGAGAAGCAGTATATAGTGAAGCAGGAAAGGCTCAGTTAAAAGATCAGGTCGCTTATTACATGAACAATGCAAAGACCATCAAACAAGGACTGAAAGACGCAGGATACAACGTATCCGGCGGCGTGAATGCACCATATATCTGGTTAGAAGTACCAAAAGGAATGACATCCTGGGATTTCTTCGATTATCTGCTTGAAAAAGCAAACGTAGTCGGAACACCAGGTTCAGGATTCGGACCAAGCGGAGAAGGATATTTCCGCCTGACAGCATTCGGAACACACGAAAACACAGTAGCAGCAATCAAAAGAATCAAAGAAATGTAAATTGTAGTAAAATTGTAGATGGGGACGGTAGCATTTTGTTAAAATGCTACCGTCCCCATCAGCGAAAAAATGTCTGGTGAAAAAGGGAAAATGCAAAAAATCTATTGACATTCTCTTGAATATGTGTATAATTAATATTCGCTGGACAAATAAAACAGCAGAGTAAGTCACACTAATGCGGATTGGTGTAATGGCAGCACAGCAGACTCTGACTCTGTTAGTAGAGGTTCGAGTCCTCTATCCGTAGTTATTGATGCTGAGTATTTCGTAAGAGATACTCAGCATTTTGCGTATACGGGCGCTGCGTTCGGGACGGAGAGTGTGAAAGAGTAAATATTGACACTTTTTACTTTCACACAATAGATGCAGATTTTCTAATATATTTCAGCTAGAAAATGAGAGATATAAATTTGATGAAAAATTGCGAAAAAATAAAAAAAAGGGTATTGACTTTTTTTCAGAATTAAGTATAATAATATTTGTTCGCTGATAACGCAGAACATCACACTAATGCGGATTGGTGTAATGGCAGCACAGCAGACTCTGACTCTGTTAGTAGAGGTTCGAGTCCTCTATCCGTAGTTCCTTGGCAGGGGCGCCGGATACTTGAATGAGTATCCGGTTACTTAATTTTAATTAAAGAATGTATCGGAGTGTGGCTCAGCTTGGTAGAGCGCTACGTTCGGGACGTAGAGGTCGCAAGTTCAAATCTTGTCACTCCGACTATGATTGGTCGCAAAGCTGATATATGGTTAGTTTTGTGGCTTTTCTTTTTTTGTAAAGTTGTAGTTTAAATATTTTCCATGGTATACTGAGTTTATAGAGTTGGAAGGGGGAATATTATGACTGATAAAAAAGAAAAGTCAATGATACAGTATTTCTTATTATTCATGTTTAGTTTTGAAATTCTATTTATTTTTTTGGGGATTTTATATAATCAGGTGTTTCATTTAAAAAAATTCTCAGAAGGTTATATTTTGATGCTTTTACCAACCATGAGTACTTTGTTTGCAAAACAACGGGCATCAAGTCAGAATGAATCCAATAAATTTTTTAAGTTTTATAAAATTTGTTTTGCAGGAATGACGATATATACTGTAATATCTGTTGTTATTCCAAGTAGTGCCGTTATATCTCAAATATTGATGATAGCTGAATCATTATGTAGTATTTACTTTTTACAATCCATTGGAGAAAATACTTTGGCAAATATAGGTCTGTCTTATAATGTTTCGTTTAAGGAAGTATTGAAATATGCGTTGCTTTATATCGCTATTTTTATTCTTATGGTTCGAGTGGAATTCGTATGTGATTATCTAAAAACAGGAGATGTAGCGCAATTAAAGGTTCCATTGGCAGATGTGAAACAGCTAGTTGGTTTTGTTCCACTGTTTATCTTTACATTTATTGTATTCTTGGGCGAGGAATATGGTTGGGGATATTTTATGTTTCCATTGCTGGAGAAGGAATATGGGGTTTATAAAGCAATATTTTTCCTTGGAACGATAGAAGTGCTTTTTCATTTGCCGATAGATTATATGATAACTAAACTTCCAATTACTTTTTTTATTGGACGGTCTGTTATGCTTATTAGCCATACAATTTTTATGTGTTGGATTTATAAGCGGACATCAACTATATGGATTGCAGTGGTGATTCATTTCTTAAATAATAATTTATTAGGATTATGGAAATTAACAGAGAATAGCTTTACATTTTCAACGCCATTGGCAGTCATTTGTTATGTTGTAATATTCGGCTCGTTTATCTTTTCAAAAACATTAAAAAATCAAAGAAAGCCAGTTGCAAAGGAATTTTCTGTGCTATAATGAAAGAACAGCTTGATTGTGCCAAGGCACATTCATTGTTCTAGGAGTGACATCATGAAAATAGGTATTTTTGACTCGGGCATGGGTGGGTTGTCTGTTCTGCACCGTGCACTTCGCATGATACCAGAAGCAGATTTTCTCTATTATGCGGACGAGGAGCACGTCCCATATGGGGAAAAAACAAGAGAGCAAGTCCGGGGATATATTGACGAAATTATAGCATTTATGATAAAGAAGCAGGTAGATGCGATTGTGATTGCCTGCAATACAGCTACGAGTGTGGCCACAAAAGAATACAGAAGTCAGTTTCCACTGCCGATTGTGGGCATGGAACCGGCAGTGAAAAAAGCAGTAGAAGAATATGCTGACAGACCGGGAAGAATCCTGGTGGCAGCAACACCAATCACAATTCAAGGAGACAAGCTTCATCACTTGGTGGACCGGGTGGATAAGCGTGATATGGTAGATCTGGTTGCGCTCCCAAAGCTGGTTAGATTTGCAGAGCAGGAAATATTTGATCAGGATCAGGTTGTGCCGTATCTTAAGGAGGCGCTGAAGGATTATCCATTAGAGGAATATAAAGCATTTGTCCTTGGCTGTACGCATTTTAATTATTTCAAAGAGAGCTATCAGGAGATTTTCCCGAATAAGATAGAATTTGTAGATGGAAATGAAGGAGCACTTCGGGAATTAATCCGTAGAATGGAAAAAGAGTGTGATACGATCAGTGTGAAGAATGGGGCTAATGATGCAGAGGAATTTTCAAAAACTGATCGGGTTACATATTATTTTTCTGGTAAGCAGATTTCAGCGGCAGACCAGATACGTATTGACAAATATATGTGTCAGTTAGACCGAATGGCACTTATATAAAATCCCATATAAAGGAGGATGACAAATATGAGGTATCAGATTCAGGGAGATACTCTTCCGGTTGTGATCTGCCAGCTTGAAGCGGGTGAGCGGATGATTACGGAAGGAGGCGGTATGTCCTGGATGTCTCCGAACATGAAGATGGAGACAACGACCAATGGAGGGATTGGGAAAGCTGTAGGAAGAATGTTCTCAGGAGAGAAGATGTTCCAGAATATTTACACTGCACAGGGAGGCAACGGAATGATCGCATTTGCTTCTTGCTTTCCAGGATCGATTCGTGCATTTAACATCAGACCGGGGCAGGAAATGATCTTCCAGAAGAGTGCATTTCTGGCAAGTGAAGCGGGAGTACAGTTGTCTGTACATTTCCATAAGAAAGTGGCTTCCGGATTATTTGGAGGAGAAGGATTTGTTCTTCAGAAAGTCAGCGGACAGGGAGTTGCATTTGCGGAATTTGACGGACATGTAGTGGAATATGAACTGCAGCCGGGACAGCAGATTGTGATTGATACGGGACATCTTGCAGCAATGACAGCCAGTTGTCAGATGGATATTCAGACTGTGCCGGGCGTGAAGAATATGCTTTTTGGAGGCGAAGGGCTGTTTAATACCGTGATTACAGGACCGGGAAGGGTATGGCTTCAGACAATGCCGATCAGTAATGTTGCCGGGGCACTCAGACCATATATTCCGTCAGGCTCATAAGGTGAGGTATTTATAAGGCGCACGGATAAAAAACTGGTTATTATAGGTGCAATTCAAATTTGCATATAGCCAAGTTTTGAATCCGTGCGTTTATAATTTTAACAATACAGGAATAGAGGAAGTGAGATGGAAATGGAGAAGGTGAAGAAGGAGCTCATGCATATGTTTCATGCGTGGAGAATATTGTTAGGGAGTCTGGTGAAATGGATTCTATTATCGATTGTGATTGGCGGTGTGATCGGTGTCATCGCCAGTGCATTTGCGAATCTGATCACGTGGGCAACGGACTTTCGTATGGGGCATATGTGGATGGTATATCTGCTGCCTTTTGCAGGTCTCATGATTGTTTTTCTTTATCATGTTACGGGGCAAGAGAAGAATGCCGGAACAGATATGGTGCTTATGGTAGTACGGTCAGATCAGAATACGATGCCGGGAAGAGTGGCACCATTGATTTTGATTGCGACAGCTTTGACGCATTTGTTTGGAGGTTCTGCCGGCCGGGAAGGTGCGGCACTTCAGTTTGGGGCAAGCCTCGGAAATTGGCTGGGACGTAAGATACATTTGAATGAGAGTGATAAACGTATTATGACGCTGGCGGGTATGAGCGCAGCTTTTGCAGCACTATTTGGAACGCCGATGGCAGCAGCAGTGTTCCCGATGGAGGTTATCAGCGTCGGGATTATGTATTATGCAGCGCTCGTTCCGTGCGTGTTCTCCGCATTTATCGGAGAGCGGATTTCAATCTTTATGGGAGTTCGGACATTGACTGCGCCGTATCCCGTAGAAGAAGTTCCGAATTTTTATGGAATCGCGTGGGGAAAAGCAATTCTTCTGGCAATCTGTTTTGCATTTGCCGGAGCGCTGTTTTGCGTGATGTTACATATTTTTGAAAAGCAGTTGAAAAAATGGTTTCAGAATCCGTACCTTCGTGTGTTTGTTGGAGGTGTGACAGTCGTTCTTTTGTGGAAGATTACGGGAACAGATACCTATCTGGGGCTTGGTGGAGGTACGATTGCGCAGAGCTTTGCAGAACCGCAGAAATTGTGGGTTTTTTTGCTGAAAATACTATTTACATGTATCACACTTTGTTCTGGTTTTAAAGGCGGTGAGATAGTCCCGTCACTGTTTATTGGGGCGACATTCGGCTCCGCACTGGCACCGATATTTGGCTTGCCGGTAGATATCTGTGCAGCGTGTGGCATGGTAGGCGTGTTCTGTGCTGTGACAAACAGTCCGATCAGCTCCCTTCTGATTGCATTTGAGCTGTTTGGATTTGCAGGAATGCCGTATTTCTGTACCGTAATAGCAGTCAGCTATCTGCTGTCTGGATATCAGAGCCTTTATAAAGCGCAGAAGATTGTGTACTCCAAGACGGAAAATAAATACATAGATAGAAATACGACCTCTTAAAATAATAAAAATGCCACACAGACAGGTGACGAAAGAAAGCCTTGAATCTGTGTGGCGCTTTTGCTAAAAAAACAATCAATTGAAATTAGTTAGCGTCGCAGGACTGCAATCACGACTCCGAATTTTAGCCATTGTACCATATCGGTATGATTGTTCGGGTCAACTGTGATAATATCGCCATAACCGTTGATCGGGAGCAGCTGACAAGGATTTCCCTGTTGCATCTTGCGGATAAATGCGCGGCCGGTCGGCTTGTGGATCAGGATACAGGTGTCACCGTCACGCGGAGGTTTCTTTGAAATTCCCAGGATATCATTTCTGACATACACAGGATTAAGGTGGTTGGAAGTAATGCGAATGCCACAATGCAGGCGTTCACCATATTTCTTAATATATTCTGGACAGTAGATACGTTCTTCATTCGCAGAATCCAGTACCATACCATCTTCCATGTTGCCGGTCAGTACAAGAACATCCAGCATATTTTCTGAATCCTGCTCGTGACTCATCATTTCCAGTTCGAAATCAATCTTGCCACTGATGTATGCCTTCTGGCGATTATTTAACAGACGAAACTTTTTCAGACATTCCATTTCCGGATTATCATTTCCAAATAACTCATAAAGAAAATGCCCTGTCAGTTTGTAGATTTGCATGGCGATCATGATATCAATTTTGTCAGTCCTCCGAGAAATGATATTTTTGTAAGTAGACACTGAAATTTCCAGTTTGGATGCAAATTCTGCCTGTGTCATTCCAAGATTTAAACGTTCCTTTTCCAAATTCTGGACAAAACAGTCCAATAATACATTTTTCGTCATATTTGTCTCGATTTCCCCTTTTTTGTTTGCTGGAATAATGGACAAAAAACTGACCATTTATAAAATGATGTTGAAAAAAAGTCGTAAATTTCGGTTAAGTAATTAGCTTAGTAGTTGGATATAATACTTTATGTAAGTATTATATCAAGTGCATTTTTTTAAATCAACTACAGAATCAGGGGGGACGTAACATGGAGAATGCAACATTACAAGTTTTATCGAAATGCAATATTACGCCAAAATATAAAGGGTATACATATTTACCAGTGGCGGTCAGACTGGCGGATCAGTACATGAGAGAGCCGCTGTGCATTATGGCTGATATTTATCCTGTTATTGGACAAATCTATGACGAATCGCCAAGAAAAGTAGAGCGGGCAATCCGGAAGGTTGTAGAAGTGGGGTGGCAGAACAACCGGGAATATATGGTGGAGATTATGGGATTTGGTGCGAAGAAATGTCCTGGAAGCGCGCAGTTTATTGATGCACTTGTGTATTATATCAACTGGAAGATGACTCACACCTCGCAGCAAGAATGCCGAGGCATTCTTGAAACTCAACAGTAATCCACAGCCAGCTTTGAGAGGAATTGTCTAAGAGAAGATTGAAAGAAAGGAAAAGAACAAAAAAAGAACATAAAAAAGTTGAAAAAATGTCTTGCAAAGAAAAAAAACATGTGCTAACATAAGAGCATCTTTTTAGAGACAGTATAAAAAATGCAAAGAAAGAGACTCTGTTCGTGATAACTTGACAGGAATATGACGCCACCGACTGAGAGCGTCATTTGAGGGAAAGGAACAATAGGGAACACTCTGGAGCAGACTGAGCGAAAGCAATTCAGGTTTAAATTTACAGCAATTGCAGGTAGAGCAGTACGCTGGCACGCGTTATGTGCGAGAGATGAATTCAAAGACGAGTTCAAAAGCGGGTGGTACCGCGGATATTAAGATAATCCGTCCCGGAATACGATTATGTATTCCGGGACTTTTTGCATTAAGAAAGATACTTTCTGAAAGAAAAATATTAAAAGAGTAATAAAATGGAACAAAATTTAACAGGAGGGAAACAGTCATGGAATACCAGACAGGCGTAAAGAAGAAAGATACATTGGAGATTACAGAACTTTTAAATGCAAAGACCAGCGAGGCAGTAAAAGTCAATGGTGCAGTGCATACAATCCGTGATATGGGGACAGTTGCATTTGTAATCTTAAGAAAAAGAGAAGGCCTGCTCCAGTGTGTATACGAAGAAGGCAGTGCCACATTTGATCTGAAAGAAATCAAAGAAGCATCAACGCTTGAAGTCGAAGGGGTGCTTGAGCAGAATGAAAAAGCGCCGAATGGCATTGAAATCCGCATGAAAAAAGTTAAAATCTTAAGTCAGCCGGAAGATGAGATGATGCCGCTTGCAATTTCCAAGTGGAAATTAAACACTTCTCTGGAGGCAAAGTTAAATTATCGTTCCATTTCTCTTAGAAATATCAGGGAGCGTGCAAAATTCCGGATTCAGGAAGGACTGACAAGAGCATTTCGTGATTTTCTATATAGTCAGGAATTTACTGAAATTCATACACCGAAGATTGGAGCCAAAAGTGCAGAAGGTGGTGCAAACTTATTTAAGCTGGAATATTTCCACCGCCCGGCAGTGCTCCAGCAAAGTCCTCAGTTCTACAAACAGATGATGGTCGGTGTGTTTGACCGGGTATTTGAAACGGCGCCGGTGTTCCGTGCTGAGAAGCATAATACGAAGAGACATTTGAACGAATATACGAGTCTGGACTTCGAGATTGGCTATATTGATGGATTTGAGGATATTATGGGAATGGAGACAGGATTTCTCCAGTATGCCATGGAACTTTTAAAAAAAGATTATGCCAGAGAACTGAAGATTCTGAATGTGGAACTTCCGAAAGTAGATCAGATTCCGGCAGTAAAATTCAGTGAGATCAAAGAGCTGGTAGCTGAGAAATATAATCACAAGATGCGTAACCCATTTGATCTGGAGCCGGAAGAAGAAGTACTGATCGGAAAATATGCAAAAGAAGAGTGGGGCAGCGATTTTGTATTTGTTACGCACTATCCGTCCAAGAAGCGTCCATTTTACGCGATGGACGATCCGGAGGATCCGAAATATACACTGAGCTTTGATCTTCTCTTCCGTGGTCTTGAGATTACGACCGGAGGTCAGAGAATCCACGATTATCAGACACTTCTAAAGAAGATTGAAGTAAGAGGCATGACGACAGAAGGTATGGATCAGTATCTAGCTACATTTAAACATGGCATGCCGCCACACGGAGGACTGGGAATTGGACTGGAACGCTTGACGATGCAGCTGCTTGGGGAGGATAATGTAAGAGAAACAACATTATTCCCAAGAGACTTAAGCAGACTGGAGCCATAGAGAATTCCCAGACAGTTCTTCTCATCTATGCTCCCCCATAAAAGTGGAAATGTACCTGCTTAACCACCCGGGAGCGAAATGAGCAGAGAGGATGGAAGAAGCTATGTTTGGAAAGAGATGTTCTTTATGTGGAGGAAAACTGAATAGTAATGGAATCTGTACGGAGTGTGGATTAGACAATAACAAATCCGATAAAAATTATCGAATAAACCAAAGTGAATGTGATCATGAACCATTGACTCATGTGCATTATGGCAAGAATGAGAAGCCGGAGAAACAGCCGAAGCCAAATACATCGAGACAGTCCTGGCAGGGGAGTCAAAAAGATAACAACAGGCAGCAGGATCAGTCCTGGCAGGGGAGTACAACTACTTACTCTGGAAATACAGGAAGTACAGGGCGTAAGAAAGTCGGTAAGAAGAAAAAGCCGGGAAGGATTATCAGTAAGATTATAGCAGTCATTGTCATCTTCAATGTATTTTTTGGTATTTTCCAACCGATGGTCAGTGATATTTTAGATGATGTAATCAGCGGATACCAGGAGAATACACAAGACTATACAAGAAGTGACCCGTATGAAAATGTGACAAAAGAACTTCCGGCAGATGGTGAGAGTGTAAGTTTTGAGCTGACCAGTGGTGACTATGTGGTCGGTGTGCACATTCCGGAAGGAAATTATCAGGCGGATGTATCTTATGATTACGATACGGTCCAGGTTGATGACTGGGACAGCGGATTTTACCTTTATGAATATGCAGGGCGGACAGACGGTGATTATCTGGATGACTTAAGATTATACAATGGAGCGATTGTTCACATTTCTTCACAGACAACGATTACACTTTATTCAGATAATGCGCAGACAGAAAACATTCTTTATGAAAATAATCCACTGGCAGGACAAGAGCCTTTGGTAGTAAAAAAAGACCTGACCGTAGGTCCTGACCTTCCGGCAGGGGTGTATGATCTCATACTGGTCAGTGGAGAAGGCAGTGTGGACGTTGATATTTATACAGAATATGGTGAATCTATGGAGACAAAAAATCTGTATCTGGGCGAGAATTGCACAGACGGAAAGGAATATAAGAATCTTGTTCTTCCGAAAAATGCGCAGATTACATTAGATGACAATATGGAACTCCGACTGACTCCAAGCGAGCATATATCAACGACGGATTATTATGAATATTACAATTATTAGAGATAAGAATTAAGATGTAAGATAACTGGCAGACAGGAGGGTGCTTAAAATGGCAAACAAAATCTCAGACGAGACCATTGAGTATGTGGGTATTCTGGCGAAGCTGGAACTTTCAGAGAAAGAGAAAGAAGAAGCCAAGGCAGATATGGAAAAAATGTTGGACTACATTGATGTATTAAATGAACTCGACACGGATGGAATTGAACCGATGTCTCATGTATTTCCGGTGAATAATGTATTTCGCGAAGACGTTGTGACAAATGGTGATGGCAGCAGTGATACATTGGCGAATGCACCACTTATGAAGGATCAGAGCTTCAAGGTGCCGAAGACAATCGGATAGGAGGAGACGAGTTATGGATATTATGAGTCTGACAGCAGTGGAACTCGGAAAGAAAATAAAAGCAAAAGAAATTTCAGTTACGGAAGCCACGCAGGCATATCTAGATCAGATTGAAAAGGTAGAGAATGATGTGCACAGCTATGTGACCATTGATAAAGAGGGTGCATTAAAGCGTGCCGAAGAAGTTCAGAAGATGATCGATGACGGAACACTTCTGAGTCCTCTTGCAGGTGTTCCGGTGGCAATCAAGGATAATATGTGCACGAAAGGGACGAGAACAACTTGCAGTTCCAAAATTCTGGAAAATTTTGTTCCAACCTTTACTTCAGAGGCAGTTTTGAACTTGGAAAAAGCCGGTGCAGTCATAATCGGAAAGACTAATATGGATGAATTCGCCATGGGAAGTACAACCGAGACTTCTTATTATGGAGTGACAAGAAATCCATGGAATCTGGGACATGTGCCAGGCGGTTCTTCAGGTGGCTCCTGCGCAGCAGTGGCAGCAGGTGAGTGCGCTTATGCACTTGGTTCTGATACAGGTGGATCTATCCGTCAGCCGAGTTCATTTTGTGGTGTAACGGGGATTAAACCGACTTATGGAACGGTATCCAGGTACGGACTGATTGCTTACGGTTCTTCGCTGGATCAGATCGGACCAATTGCGAAAGATGTGACAGATTGTGCGACTATCCTTGAGACAATCGCTTCTCATGATGTAAAAGACAGTACTTCCGTGGAGCGGGAATATGACTTTACTTCGGCATTGACAGACGACGTGAAAGGTATGAAGATTGGTATTCCGAGAGATTACTTTGGGGATGGATTAAGCGCAGACGTAAAAGAGCAGATTTTAAATGCAGTGAAGATTCTGGAAGAAAAAGGCGCAGTTGTAGAAGAATTTGACTTAAGTCTTGTGAAATATGCGATTCCGGCATACTACATTATTGCAGATGCTGAGGCAAGTTCCAACCTGGCACGTTTTGATGGCGTAAAATATGGTTACCGCACAGAAGAATACGAAGGACTTCACAACATGTACAAAAAGACACGTTCCGAAGGATTCGGAGCAGAAGTAAAGCGCAGGATCATGCTTGGATCTTTTGTATTAAGCTCTGGATATTATGATGCTTACTATCTGAAAGCACTTCGTACAAAGGCACTGATTAAACAGGCATTTGACAAAGCATTTGCAAAATATGATATGATCGTGGCTCCGGCGGCTCCGACAACGGCACCAGAGCTTGGAAAGAGCTTAAGTGATCCGATGAAAATGTATTTGAGTGACATTTACACAATCTCCGTGAACCTGGCAGGACTTCCTGGAATCAGTATTCCGGTAGGAAAAGATTCCAAAGGTCTTCCGGTCGGCATGCAGCTTATCGGAGACTGCTTCCAGGAGAAAAAAATTATCCAGGCAGCCTACACATTTGAACAGACAAGAACTTATGAAGCACCACAGTTTGTGAAGGAGGGAAGATAGTTATGGCAAAGCAGTATGAGACAGTCATTGGACTTGAGGTTCACGTAGAACTTGCGACAAAGACAAAGATTTTCTGTGGTTGCAGCACTCAGTTCGGAGGTGCGCCAAATACCCACACATGTCCGGTATGTACTGGTATGCCAGGTTCCCTTCCGGTACTGAACAGACAGGTAGTAGAGTATGCAATGGGAATCGGACTTGCGACACATTGTGATATTACAAGAGTATGCAAATTCGACCGTAAGAATTACTTCTATCCGGATAACCCACAGAACTATCAGATTTCCCAGTTATATTTACCAATCGCAAGAAATGGTTATGTAGAGATCGAAGTTGGCGATACGAAGAAAAAAATACGGATCCATGAAATGCATATGGAGGAAGATGCCGGTAAGCTGATCCATGACGAGTGGGACGATACATCACTGGTAGATTACAACCGAAGCGGTGTACCGCTTGTGGAGATTGTATCGGAGCCGGATATGCGCTCTTCTGAGGAAGTTATTGCATATCTGGAAAAACTTCGTACAACTATTCAATATCTTGGTGCTTCTGACTGCAAATTGCAGGAGGGCTCTATGAGAGCGGACGTGAACCTGTCCGTTCGTGAAATGGGAACCAGTGAATTCGGAACAAGAACGGAGATGAAGAACCTGAACTCCTTTAAGGCAATTGCAAGAGCCATCGAAGGAGAACGGGAGCGTCAGATTGAGCTTCTGGAAGCCGGAAAGAAAGTTGTTCAGGAGACGAGACGCTGGGATGACAACAAAGAATCATCACATGCAATGCGTTCCAAAGAAGATGCACAGGATTACCGTTACTTCCCGGAACCGGATCTTGTCCCGATTGTTATCAGCCAGGAATGGATTGACCGGGTTAAGAAACGACAGCCGGAATTCCGTGAGGAAAAATTAAAGCGTTACAAGAAAGAGTTCGATATTCCACAATATGATGCAGAAATCCTCACAGAATCTAAACATATGGCGGATATCTTTGAAGAAACAACTGCTTTATGTGGAAAACCTAAGAAAGTTTCCAACTGGCTCATGGTGGAGACGATGCGGCTCTTAAAAGAACATAACATGGAATCAGAAGATATTACATTTACACCGGAGAACCTTGCGAAACTAATCGAGCTTGCAGATGCAGGAACAATCAACAGCTCGGTGGCGAAAGAAGTTTTTGATCATGTGTTCGAGGAAAATGTAGATCCAGAAAAGTATGTTGAAGAACACGGGCTTAAAACGGTCAATGACGAAGGAGCACTTATAGAAGTTCTCGAAAAAGTTATTGCAGATAATCCACAGGCTGTAGTAGACTATAAGGGTGGAAAAGAGAAGGCACTTGGAGCACTGGTAGGTCAGACGATGAAAGCAATGAAGGGGAAAGCAAATCCCGGACTGGTCAACCAGAAGCTTCGTGAGATGTTAAAGTAAAAAGAGTGACCTGGCTTTTGCCGGGTTACTTTTTTGCATGGAATAAATAGTTATAAAAACAAAAGAGTATATAAGGAGGTCGCCATGGGAGGATTTTTTGGTGTAGCATCAAAGCAGGACTGTGTCCTGGAATTATTTTACGGAGTAGACTATCACTCACATCTTGGTACAAGACGAGGAGGAATGGCAGTTTATGGAGAGGATGGATTTTACCGTGCCATTCATAATATAGAGAATTCTCCATTCCGTACAAAGTTTGATCATGATGTGTCAGAAATGAAAGGATATCTTGGAATTGGCTGTATTTCGGATTATGATCCGCAGCCACTTTTGATTCAGTCACACCTTGGAAGCTTTGCAATCACAACAGTCGGAAAAGTTAATAACTATGAGGAACTGTTAAAAGGTCTGTTTGAGAAGGATCATTCACATTTTCAGGAAATGACTAACGGGCAGATCAATGTGACAGAGCTTGTGGCGGCGCTAATCTGTGAGAAAGAATCCATAGTAGAAGGAATCAAATATGTACAGGACGTTGTAGATGGTTCTATGACGATGCTTGTCATGACAAAAGAAGGAATCTATGGTGCAAGGGACAGGTATGGGCGAACACCTCTTGTGATAGGTAAGAAGGATGATTCTTACTGTCTTTCATTTGAAAGTCATGCTTATATTAACTTGGGCTATACCGATTATAAGGAACTGGGACCTTGCGAGGTCGTCTATGTGACATCGGAGGGAGTAGAAGAAATACGCCCGGCAAGAACTGGCAAGATGAAGATCTGTTCTTTCCTGTGGGTATACTATGGATATCCGACTTCTGCGTATGAAGGGGTAAATGTTGAGGAAATGCGTTACCGTTGCGGAAGTATGCTGGCAAAGCGTGATGGAGATAGTGTGCATCCGGATATTGTAGCAGGTGTGCCGGATTCAGGTATTGCTCATGCAATCGGATATGCAAATGAATCAGGAATTCCGTATGCAAGACCATTTATCAAATATACACCGACATGGCCGAGATCATTTATGCCGACCAACCAAAGTCAGCGTGACCTGATCGCGAGAATGAAGCTGATCCCTGTACAGGCTCTGATCGAAGACAAGAAATTACTCTTGATCGATGACTCGATCGTCCGTGGAACACAGCTTCGTGAGACAACAGAGTTTTTATATAGAAGCGGAGCGAAGGAAGTGCATATCCGCCCGGCATGTCCACCGCTTCTTTATGGATGTAAATACCTGAACTTCTCAAGATCGAAATCCGAGATGGATCTGATCACGAGAAGAGTCATTCAGGAGCAGGAAGGCGGAGAAGTATCTGCAGAGGTATTAAAAGAGTATTCAGATCCATGCTCCGACCGCTATGCAAATATGATCGAAGAAATTCGAAGAATCCAGAACTTTACGTCACTAAGATACCATAGACTGGACGATCTTTTAGAGTCTATTGGAATTGATCCAAGTCAGGTATGTACGTATTGCTTCGATGGGCGGGAGTAATTTTTGAAAAGTTCAGTTGAAATTATATAACATAATAAAAATCCAGACTATTTTATCCGCCGCAGAGCGAGACATTACAATGAGCCTGATAAAGCAGGAAAAGTGCAAGTAAAGACTTTCACTTTTCCTACAGTCTCATTTACATTGCTCTGAAGTCTAGAAAAATAGTCTGGATTTTTGTTAATTAAGGTTGCAACGCTTTCAATACACTACTTTCGGCTTCTATCTGGCTTTTGAGTTCGAGGATAAGTGTGCATTGCTGACGGATGTCTGCGGAGCGAATCTCGCATTGTTCTTTGATTCTGTGCAGGCGTTCTGCATAGAGCTGGACACTGTGATTATCAAGAGGCTTGTCTTTCAGCATGGCTTCTTCTAACACAGCTTTCTGATACATTTTCTCAACAGTTTCTAATTGTTTCAGCAGTTCTGGTATTTTCTTCAAATATTCCCCGTATACTTCCAGTTGCTGACATTCTTTCTGAGTGTTCATAAGTAATTCCATGACAAACTCCAATCTTTATAATTTATAGAAAAATGACATTAGTAGTTCTTAATAATAGTATAAAGTACTTGGAGCTGAAATGCATTATGATTTTTTACTGCTGTAAAATTAACGTGTGAATTTAATTGTAAAGAAGAAAAAGAATTGTTATACTAAGAAAAAGAACTGAAAGGAAGCGGTGAAAATGCCAAATATAAAACCAATTTCTGATTTGAGAAATTATACAGAAGTTTTAAAAGAAACAAGTGAAGGTGCTCCGGTATTTTTGACTAAAAATGGCAGAGGTGAGTACGTGATTTTGGATATGAAAGATTATGATAGAATGAAAGCAGAATTAGCATTGATGGCTGAATCAGGGAAAGGTGAAAAAACGGTAAGGGAAGAGGATTGGGTGTCAACGGAGGAAGTGGAGGAAAGTTATGAGTAGTTTTGTATCCCTTGAGGATGTGAAGAAAATATATCAGATGGGCGAGGTGCAGATTATGGCCGCGGCCGGTATTGATTTCCAGATTGAGAAGGGAGAATTTGCGGTTGTGGTAGGCCCAAGTGGTGCCGGAAAGACGACAGTATTGAATATTCTTGGAGGTATGGATACGGCAAGCTCCGGGCGTGTGATCGTGGACGGAAAAGATATTGCACAGTATTCACCGAGACAATTGACAGCATATAGAAGAGATGACATTGGTTTTGTATTTCAGTTTTATAATCTGATCCCGAATCTGACTGCTCTTGAAAATGTAGAATTAGCTCTTCAGATCTGTAAGAATCCTATGGATGCCCAGGAGGTTATGGAAGATGTAGGACTTGGTGAGCGTCTGGATAATTTTCCGGCGCAGCTATCTGGTGGAGAACAGCAGAGGGTTTCCATTGCAAGAGCGCTTGCAAAGAATCCGAAGCTTTTGCTGTGTGACGAGCCGACAGGAGCACTGGATTATAATACAGGTAAGGCGATTTTGAAACTTTTGCAGGATACTTGCAGGGAAAAGGGGATGACTGTAATTCTGATCACACACAACTCTGCAATTGCGCCAATGGCGGACCGTGTCATTAAGATAAAGAATGGTATGGTATCAGAGATGACAGTGAACGAACACCCAGTTCCAGTCGAGACGATTGAGTGGTAAAGAGAGGCATTACATATGAAAATGAAACCAACGAGCAAAGATTTTTATATGGAGATCCGAAAGAGTCCGGGGCGTTTCCTGTCTATTTTATTTATTGTGGCACTGGGTGTTGCATTTTTCTCAGGAATTCGTGCATCGGAGCCGGATATGAGACTGACGGGAGATACATATTTTGATGAAAGCAATCTTATGGATATCAAAGCGCTCAGTACATATGGCGTGACACAGGACGATGTGGACGCGATTTCGAAAATCGACGGAGTAGAACATGCAGAGGGGGCGTACAGCGCGGACTTCATGCAGATCGTAGATAAGAAACAAAAAGTCCTGCATGTGATATCTTTACAGGATGAGATGAATCAGGTGAAGTTGAGTGACGGACAGATGCCCCAAAAAGCAGGTGAATGTCTGGCAGACCAGGATGCAGGATATAAGGTTGGAGATACAATTAAATTGCGTTCCGGAACGTCTGATGAGGTTACAGATACTCTGACGACAGATACGCTGAAAGTTGTCGGCCTTTGCAGCAGTCCGATGTACATTTCTTATGGACGTGGAAGTGCAACGATTGGTACCGGAACTATCAGTGCATTTGTCATGGTGCCGGAAGAGACGTTTGATATGGACGTATACACGGAAGTATATGTACAGGTCAAAGGTGCAAAAAATGAAGTAGCATTTACGGACGGATATGATAAGAAAGTAGAGAAAGTCCTGGATCAGATCGAAGATATTACGGACGAACGAGCCGAAATTCGAAAGCAGGAGCTGGTAAATGAAGCACAAGAGAAGATCGACAAGGCGAGAGAAGAACTGGAGCAGGGCAGAGCGGACGCAGCTTCGGAACTTGCGGATGCGGCGGCTAAGATAGCAGACGCCGAGGAGCAGTTGACGAGTGGAAAAGCACAGATCACCAGTGGTAAAAAGCAGATTGCCAGTGCTAAGAATACATTGAGCAAAAAAGAAAGCGAACTGGAACAGGCACAGAATCAATATAATGCCGGACTTGCACAGCTTCAGGAAGGTGAGGCGCAATATGAAGCCGGACTTGCACAATATGAGGCTGCGAAGCCGGAAGCAGAAGCAAAGATTCAGTCTGGAAGAGAAGGACTTGCAGCGCTTCAGCAGATGATTCAGGCAGACCAGCAGACATTGACGGAAATTCAGCAGAGGATCGAGGCAGTAAATTCTGCATTGTCAGCATTTGACCAAATACCTGAGGATCAGCTTACAGACGAGCAGAAAGCGCAAAAAGAACAATCTGAACAACAGCTTACCGAGCTTAAGAAAAACGAAGCTGGCATGCAGCAGAAGATTTCCATTGAACAGCAGAAATATGATGAGAGTAAAGCTGAACTGGATGCTGCCCAGAAGCAGCTTGATGACACTGCAGCAACTCTGGCTCAGACGAAGTCAGAGCTTGACGCTGCGAAGGCTTCTTTAAATGGTGTTCCGCAGCAGCTTGCAAGTGGAAAATCCCAGATTCAGTCCGGATGGGCTGAAATTCGAAAGCAGGAGAAGAAGCTGGAAGAGGGAGCGGCAGAAATCGCGGAAAATGAAGCGAAAGTTGCAGAGGCAAAAATTGAGTATGCCAATGGTGAAGAGGAGGCTGCCCAGAAGATTGCAGAAGGCGAACAGAAAATTGCGGACGCAGAGGCAAAGGTTCAGGATATCGAAAAACCAACCTGGTATGTCTATGACCGTGATACTTTGACTGAGTATTCCGGGTACGGAGAAAACGCGGAGCGTCTAGGTGCGATTGGCCGTGTCTTCCCGGTATTATTCTTTCTTGTTGCGGCGCTGATTAGTCTGACCAGCATGACGCGAATGGTAGAAGAGCAAAGAACCGCAATCGGAACCATGAAAGCACTTGGATATAGCAAGATGTCCATCGCGAAGAAATATCTTGGATATGCGTTGATCGCGACAGCAGGCGGCAGTGTGTTAGGTGTGCTGATCGGTGAAAAGATATTGCCATATATCATTGTTTACGCATATGGAATTTTATACAAGCATATTACACATATTCTGATCCCATACCAATGGATCTATGCCTGGATGGCAGCGGCGGCAGCAATTGTATGTACAATGGCAGCAACATTTTTTGCATGTTACAAAGAACTTGTAGCACAGCCGGCAGTACTGATGCGCCCACCGGCACCTAAAAATGGACAAAGAGTTTTCTTAGAAAGAATAAAATTTATTTGGAAACATTTAAGTTTCACATGGAAGTCTTGTATCCGTAACTTAACCAGATATAAGAAACGATTCTTTATGACAGTTTTTGGGATTGGCGGTTGTATGGGATTGATGCTGGTTGGATATGGAATCAAAGATTCCTGTTATGAAATTGCAGAACTACAGTTCCGGGATATTCAGATGTATGATGGAAGTGTCTACCTGAAAGAAGACATTTCAGATGAGACAAGACAGAATCTCCTGGATTATATGAAGGACGATTCGGACATCAGTCATTATATGCAGACCAGCATGAAGAATGTAACACTTGTCAATGGAAAGAATAAACGTGATACTTATCAGGTCGTATTTTCGGAACCGAAAGACGTAAAAGATTATTTTGATTTCCACGACCGGAAATCAAAAGAGGAATATACGCTTGATGATGAAGGTGTCATTATTTCTGAGAAAACCGGAAAACTTTTGAATGCAAAAGCAGGGGATACCATTGAAATTAAAGACGAAGAGAATGGTAACAAGAAAGTAAAAATTGCCCATATTTGCGAGAACTATATGGGACACTATATTTTCTTCACTCCTTCTTATTATGAAAAAGTGTATGGTGAGAATTCGGAATATAACAGTATTTTCTTTGCAGGACAAAAAGGAGATACGCAGGAAGACTATAACAAGATTGGTGAAGACATTCTGACTCAGGACGGAGCGCTTAGCGTCAGCTATATGCGTGATATTGAAAAACAGTTGGACGATATGCTAAAAAGTCTGAATCTGGTTATTGTAGTACTGATCATTTCTGCAGGAATGCTTGCATTTGTCGTACTATATAACCTTAATACTGTTAATATCACGGAGCGGCAGAGGGAACTGGCGACCTTGAAAGTGCTAGGATTTTATGATCTGGAAGTGGCAGAACACGTATATCGTGAAAATGTACTTTTGACATTCATCGGAGCGGCGGTAGGAGTGGTGCTTGGAAAATTCCTGCATGCCTTTATCATTGATACGGTGGAAGTAGACACAGCCATGTTCGGAAGAAATATTAACTTTTCAAGTTACATGTACAGTCTGCTATTTACAATTCTGTTTTCATTGATCGTAAATGGAATTATGTATTTTAAATTGAAGAAGATTGATATGGTAGAATCACTCAAGAGTATTGAATAAATGGAATTGAAGCCAAGATGTAAGAAAAACTCCTTCCCTGGATAAAACTGTGGAAGGAGTTTGGTTTTTAAAAATCAAGCTCCTGACTGGCAAAGAATTTCTGGACATATTCGTCCCAGGCTTTTTCTACGCTTTTATCCATGGTAAATGTATTCATGGAAGTCCCGGTGATGCATTGAAGTGCCAGTCCGTCATAGCGGAAATTAAGATACAGTCCCTGGATTTCCGCAGGGCGGTAGGTCAGATCATGCTCAGTGAGAAAGGATTCGAACTGATCTTTTGCTAGAGATAATATGAATTTGAAATTTAACGGAGTTTTCTTTCCACGGATTACCTGGAAGAAAAAATCGCGCACTTCTCCCCAGGTGGAATACTCCTTTTCAAAAGATTCATCAAAAAAGTCTTTATGGATTCTACCATCTACCTGGAAACGGTTAAAAGTAGTTACTTCTCCCTCAATCAGGGAAAAAGTATCAAATGTTGGTTTTAAAAGCAGGTGGGACATACAGACCTTTGCTTTCAGATTAAGAACGATCATAGTGAAAACCTCTCTGGATAATTATTAGAGATATTATAGCATAATTTTTGTAGCATTATAATTCTAATTTTAAAAAAAGCCTTTCAATAAATTTTAAATCGAGTATAATATATTTCTATATGACATAGACTTGGGGAAGGCATAATGCCGTTTGCGGATATGTGCTGGCTGAAAATAAGCGCAGATTTGCAAAAGATATACAGAAACAATGAGGTAAGAGAGGAAAAAACTTGGGGAAAAAGACAATAGAAGAAAATACGATCACGGAGGGGATTATCTGGAAGCAGCTTCTGATATTTTTCTTCCCGATCATGCTGGGAACTTTAATCCAACAATTATATACAACCGTGGATACGATTATCGTCGGACGTTTTGTGGGGAAGGCGGCATTAGCCAGCGTAGGCGGTCCGGCGGCTGTTTTATCAACGATTGTTGTTACATTTTTTAATGGACTGGCAAATGGAGCGGCAGTTGTCATTGCGCAGTATTACGGAGCGAAAGACAAAGGAAGACTGCATACAGGACTTCATACTGCATATTTATTTTCCATTGTGGTCAGCCTCGTAATATCTGTAGTGGGAGCAGTGCTGACACCATGGCTGCTTAAGATCATGAACACTCCACAGGATATGATGGCATCATCAACTACATATTTACGCATTTATTTTATGGGAATCTTATTTACGCTGGTCTATAATATGGGAGCGGCGATCATGAGAGCAGTCGGAGATTCCAAAAGACCGCTTCTTTATCTGGTGGTCTGTTGCGTACTGAATATAGGTCTGGATATATTCATGGTAGTTATATTAAAAATGGGAATTGCAGGAGCAGCACTGGCAACCGTATTTTCCCAGTGTGTCAGCGCATTTCTTGTGACCTGGTCTTTGACAAAAGACTATGATTCTATGAAACTGCAATTTAGAGAACTTCGCATGGAAGCATGTGTTCTAAAAAGAGAGTTGAAAATCGGTATACCGGGAGCTCTGCAGGCATGCGCTTATGGAGTGACCAATGTAGTCATTCAGGCATCAATCAATAGCTTTGGAACGGATACTGCAGCAGGATGGGCGGCTTATGGAAAATTAGATTTGATTTTCTGGACAGTATCCAGTGCATTGGGAGCGGCGGTCACAACATTTGTCGGACAGAATTATGGCGCAGGTAAGTGGGACCGGGTATACAAGAGTATCCGGGTAAACGTTGGTATTTCTTATGTATTTACAGGTATGATCATCTTTACATTGTATGCATTTTGTGAGCCAATGTATCACATGTTCACAACGGATCCGAAGGTGATCGACATAGGTGTGTATATGCTCCGGTTTCTGGTGCCGAGTTATCTGCTCAGCATTCTGCTTGAAAACCTGGACGGTGGACTTCGCGGAGTCGGAGATGTATTGTGGCCTACGATATTTACATTTGGAGGATTGTTTTTAATACGACTCCCGTGGGTTATGATTCTGACTCCGATTTATCATAAGGTGGAGATTTTGCTGATCAGTTATCCTATTGCATGGGGAGGAACACTTCTATTCGTAATACCGTATTATTTCTGGAAGAAGAAAAAGTGTTTCAACAAAATATGCAGTGAAAAATAAAGCGAAATTTATGGATTTTTGCGAAATAATTCTCAAAAGTCAAAAAATTCTTTACAAATAAGCAATAAAGTATTATTATACAAAAAAAGATAGAAATCTTCAGGGCAGGGTGAGATTCCCTACCGGCGGTAAAGCCCGCGAGCCGAGAGGCATGATTCGGTGAGATTCCGAAGCCGACAGTATAGTCTGGATGAGAGAAGAAGACGGTACATATAGTTTTAGTTATGAATGCGGTATCGAGGCTCTGAGATGGTAGACCATTTCAGAGCTTATTTACTTTCGCAGATAATTAGTCATGAAGTTGTGATTAAAGTACCAGTGAACAAAACCCCTGTAGATCATCTGCAGGGGTTTTGTTCTAAGATAAAAAGAAAGAAGGAATGTATGTGACAGACCAGGATTATATGAAACGTGCAATAGAACTTGCAAAAAAAGGAGAAGGATGGACGAATCCTAATCCGATGGTCGGAGCGGTCATCGTAAAGGATGGACGTATTATCGGCGAAGGCTATCATGCCAGATGCGGAGAGTTGCATGCGGAACGAAATGCAATTGCTTCTCTCACTGAATCAGCCGAAGGGGCAACGCTGTACGTTACATTGGAACCATGTTGTCATTATGGAAAGACTCCGCCGTGTACGGAAGCAATTTTAGAGCAGAAGATAAAAAAAGTAGTGATTGGATCCAGAGACCCAAATCCGAAAGTGGCAGGAAAGGGAGCAAAGATATTAAGAGATGCCGGTGTAACGGTTGTGGAAGATTTTATGAAGGACAAATGCGATGAATTAAATCCAATATTTTTTCATTACATAACGACCAAAACACCATACGTAGTTATGAAGTATGCAATGACGCTGGATGGAAAAATTGCAACAAAGACAGGAGCTTCAAAATGGATCACCCAAGAAGCCGCACGCAGAGAAGTACAGTATATGCGTCATCGGTATATGGGAATCATGGTCGGGATAGGAACGGTACTTGCTGATGATCCAATGCTGAATGTCCGGGTAGAAGGGCTTAAAAGTCCGGTCAGGATTATCTGTGACAGTAAGTTAAGAATTCCACTGGACAGCCAGATTGTAAAAAGTGCGAGGGAGTACCGGACGATTGTAGCCTATGCAGATCTGGAGAATGTAGAGAAGAAAAAAGAAATTTTGCAGACAATGGGAGTGGAAACCGTATTTTGTCCGGATATGAAAAAACATGTTAATCTGAAGCATTTGATGGAGTATCTGGGAAAAGAAAATATCGACAGCATTTTACTGGAAGGTGGAGGAACTTTAAATGACAGTGCACTACAGACCGGAGTTGTCCAGGAGGTGCAGGCATTTATTGCACCAAAAATCTTTGGCGGAGCAGGAAGCCGGACTCCGGTGGATGGAATTGGGATAGAGCTTCCGTCTCAGGCAGCGGTACTAAAGTTCAAAGATATCTGCCAGATTGGAGAAGACCTAAAAATTACCTGTCAGGTCTTAAGAAAAGAACAGGAGGAATTATGTTTACAGGAATTGTAGAAGAAGTGGGAAAAGTCCGTTATATTCAGTTGAATGGGAATTCAGGGGTATTGGCGGTGAAGGCAGCAAAAGTACTGGAAGGTACGAAAATCGGAGACAGTATTGCGGTAAATGGAGTATGTCTGACAGTCACTTCCCTGCAGCCTGACGGATTTACGGCAGATGTCATGGCAGAGACGATCAGAAGGAGCAGTCTTGGAAATTGTAAGATTGGAAGTTATGTAAATCTTGAACGGGCAATGGCAGCGGATGGAAGATTCGGAGGCCATATTGTGAGCGGTCATATTGACGGAACAGGAGTTATCAGGTCAATGATCCAAGAGGAAAATGCAGTCTGGGTATCCATTAAAACTTCACAGCGGATATTAGATCTGATCGTGGAAAAGGGGTCTGTCTGCATCGATGGAATCAGCCTGACGGTTGCGAAGGTAGATGATGAAGGGTTTCAGGTATCAGTCATTCCACATACAGGGGAAGAGACGATACTTCTGAAAAAAGCATCCGGAGATCTTGTGAATCTGGAAAATGACATAATCGGAAAATATGTAGAAAAATTAATGGGGATTGGAAAAAAAGAAGAGTCCAAATTGGAACATGAGAAAAAGACAGGAATTACAATGGAGTTTCTGGAAGAATTTGGATTTTAAATATACAGCAACAGAAAAAGAATAACGGAGGAAGAACAGATGGAACAAAAGTATCAATATAATACAGTAGAAGAGGCAATCCGGGATTTACAAGATGGAAAGATCATTCTTGTTACAGATGACCCGGACAGAGAAAATGAAGGAGACATGATCTGTGCTGCTCAGTTTGCGACCCAGGAAAATATTAATTTTATGGCAACGCATGCAAAGGGACTGATCTGTACGCCGATGAGTGCAGAACTGGCAGCAAAGCTTAATTTTCCACAGATGGTTTCAGAAAATACCGATAATCATGAAACAGCATTTACGGTATCGATTGATCACGTAGATACAACAACCGGTATATCGGCAGCAGAACGTGCATATACAATGATGAAATGTGTGGATGATACATCAAGACCAGAAGATTTCAGAAGACCGGGCCATGTATTCCCGCTGGTGGCAAAAAAAGGCGGTGTACTTGTGCGTAACGGTCACACAGAAGCAACGACAGATCTTGTAAGACTGGCGGGGCTGAAAGAATGTGGCGTATGTTGTGAAATCATGAAAGAAGACGGAACGATGATGCGTACATCAGAACTCTGGGAGCTGGCTCATAAGTATCATCTTACATTTATCACAATCAAAGATTTGCAGGATTATTTAAGAATTCATGAAAAGCATGTAAAAGAAGAGGCGGTGGCAGATCTTCCAACACAGTATGGAGAATTTAAGATTCATGGATATGTGAATGACATTACAGGAGAGCATCATCTTGCTTTGGTAAAAGGAGAAATCGGGGAGGGAGAAAATGTACTTTGCAGAGTCCATTCAGAATGCCTGACCGGAGATGCTTTTGGTTCTCTTCGCTGTGACTGCGGATTGCAGCTTCAGACGGCAATGCGCCAGGTGGAGGAAGAGGGAAGAGGAATCATTCTCTACATGAGACAGGAGGGAAGAGGAATCGGACTGATCAATAAAATCAAAGCATATGAACTTCAGGAACGTGGATATGATACAGTCGAGGCGAATGTTCAACTGGGATTTGCCCCAGATCTCAGAGAGTACTGGGTCGGAGCTCAGATTTTATCAGACCTGGGCGTGAAATCCTTAAGACTTCTTACCAATAACCCGGATAAAGTCTATGGGCTTCAGGATTTCGGACTGGAAATTAAGGAAAGAGTACCATTAGAGATCCAGCCACAAAAATATGATCTGAATTATATGAAAACAAAACAGGAAAAAATGGGACACATTTTCAAAGAAATACAATTATAAAAAAGAATGCAGGAGGAAGAAGAACATGAAACAGATTCAGGTAATTGAAGGAAAAGTAGTAGCACCAGAGGGAATGAAAGTCGGAATCGTAGCAGCCAGATTTAATGAAATTATTGTCAATAAGTTATTAGGCGGAGCTGTTGACGGACTTGTGAGACATGGTGTAGAAGAAGAAAATATTACAGCAGCATGGGTGCCGGGAGCATTTGAAATACCAATTACAGCGCAGAAAATGGCGCAGTCAGGAAAGTACGATGCAGTCATCTGTGTAGGTGCAGTTATTCGTGGAGATACATCTCATTATGATCTGGTGTGTAACGAATCAGCAAAAGGAATTGCACAGATCGAGCTTGCAACAGGTATTCCTGTTTTATTTGGAATCATTACAACAGAAAATATTGAACAGGCAATTGCACGTGCCGGAAGTAAAGCTGGCAATAAAGGTTATGATTGTGCGTTATCAGCAATTGAGATGGTGAATCTGATAAAACAGTTATAAAATTTGACTTTTATTCTTATACAAAGTAAAATAAACTATGTATGTCTTTTTAAAGATGTACATAGTTTATTTGTTTATTGGAGAATGAAAATGTTTGAAAAGAATAAAGAAAAAATGAAGGAAAAAATGGAGCCGGATAAAGTGCTTCGTTTTGCGATTGTTGCAGTAATCCTCTTGTTTTTGATCGGTGCGCTGATTATTGGAACGCGAATGATGAATCCGCGAGTGGATGCGACAGAAGGAGTAAAGAAACTGACAGAACTGGAAGATGCCAATGTTCAGAAGATTGATGCCAAGATTCAGGAATTAGAGCAGACAGAAGCAGATGAGGCGGCAGCGTGGAAAGCAAAGTCTGCAAAAGAAAAAATGGATGGCTGCATTGTGCTTGGCGACAGTACTGCACTTGGCTTCAGACAGAATGACATCTTGAGTAAGTCGCAGGTGAAGTCAAAGGATGGAGCAACGGTCAGCGATGCGGAAGGTTCCGGATTAAATGAGCTTTTGACAGCCGTAACAGAAGCAGAGACTGCACCACAGAAGCTTATCCTTTGTATCGGAAGAGGAGATGTAGCAGTCAGTGGAGAGACAGCGGATGCATTTGCAGCGAATTACAAAAGCTTTGTTGAGCAGGTGAAAGCAGCATTGCCGGATACGAAAGTTTATGTATGCAGTATCCCGGCATACCTGTCACTGACAAGTACAGGTGATGCGACAGGTTCAGCCGATTCAGATACTGATTCAGATTCAGATACTGATTCAGATTCAGATGCTAAAGATACAACTGACAACTCGGATTTTAAGAGCAGTACAGATTCTAAAAGCAGTACAGATTCTAAGAGCAGCACAGATTCTAAGAGCAATAGTGATACATCATCAGATGATAGAAGTTTGTCCAAGATGAGTACCGCGCTGGATGTAACTTCATACAATGAAGCTTTGAAGGCTCTTTGTAAGGAAGAAAAAGTGAAATATGTAGACACAACAGATCTTACGGACGCTTCTTATTATGGGGAGGACGGAAGTACAATGACAAAAGCCTATTATGAGGCTTGTATTAATAAAATTCTGGAGGCAGCGTTTAGAAATTATGTTATTCAATAGTATCGCATTTATATGTGTATTTTTACCAGTTATTTTCATATTGTATTATCTGCTTCCGGGAAAGATAAAAGACATTGCCCTGGTTGCAGGGGGAGCAGTTTTTTTTGCATGGGGAGCCCCGGTCAATCTGGTCGTTCTGGCATTTTTTATATTGTTTAATTATGCTGTGGGAATTCAGATGGAAGGCTACATGCGAAGAAGAAGGAGTACGGAGCAGTTATTTGCTGGAAGCATACTGATCAATATTATAGTATATGTGTTCTTTGCATTTATCGGACAACGCGTGGGCTTTATTTCGGAAGTGCCGGTCGGAATAGGAATCTGCATCTTACAGGTGCTTTCTTATCTGATTGAGATTCACCGGGGAAATGTAAAGGCTCAGAAAAGTATTCTGGATTTTGCAGTTTACATAGCAATGTTTCCGTTGTTCCTGGCAGGACCGGTCGTAAAATATCCGCAGATCCGAAAGGAATTAAAGACTCGCAAATTGTCCTGGGCAAAGGCTGGCGAAGGAATTGTTTTATTTGTATGTGGTTTTGCAAAGAAAGTTATCATTGCAGATTACCTGGCAGATTCATTCACCAAGATCATGTCTTTGAAGGCAGGCGAGTTGTCTGTGTTTGGTGCATGGCTGGGATGTGCAACCTTCATGTTCCAGATTTACTTTGCGTTCAGTGGATATTGTGATATGGCAGTGGGACTTTGCAGAATGCTTGGATTTGATGTGAAGAAAAATTTCCGCTATCCATATGTAGCACGTAACATAACAACATTTGTACGACGTTTTAACAGCTCTGTTTTTGCATGGTTCTGGGATTACATCTGTGAACCACTCTGGGGCGGCTGGCTTGGAACACTTGTATCCGGAATTCTGATGGGACTTTGGTATGCAGGTATGTGGAAGAATGCACCGTGGCAGGTAACGGTCACAGGTGGATTGCTCTGGGGTATCTACCTTGCATTCTGGCAGATCGTGGAGCGTTATGCACTGCCATTTTTAAAGAGATTACCACCTGTGCTTGGACAGATTTATACATGGTTTTTTACAGCACTTGGTTGGGTATTTTTCTTCGGTAAAACACCGGCAGCGTCATTTGGTTATCTGAAAGTGATGTTTGGATTTGGCGGAGGCGATGTGATTGGTATCATGGGAAGATACCTTTTCCTTGGAAATGTGTTCGTTCTTGTAGTGGCATTTCTTGCAAGTACACCACTTCCGAATCTTATCTGGAAGAAGATTCTGGTATTTGGAAAGAAAGATAAAAAAGAAAAAAATAAAAAACGTCTGGAGAGAGGCAGAAGTGCAGTATTTGTATTCGCAGCCGTGATCATGATCCTGTGTCTTGTGAATGTGACAGGAGCAGGAAGGACATTTTTCAAAGAGACGGTGAAAGATACCCAGGCGAAACTGGATACAGTTCTTGGAAGACGGGACGTGAACGGTGTGTACCGAGGAAAGAACCAGTATCTTCTGGCGGATATTAATAAGCTGGATGAAAAGAAGGTTCAGGCAAATGTGGACGCGATTACAGCGCTTGCCGAGGCTTATTCCGATGTGCCGATGTATATGGCACTGATTCCGGACGCTGCAAATGTATGGGCAGATAAGCTTCCTTCTTATGCTCCGGTGGAAGATCAGACAGTGCAGATTGCACAGATTCAGAGCATGCTTGGAGACAGTGTGAACTGGATTGATGCACAAGGTGTTCTAAATGCGAATAAAGATAAGGAAATTTATTATCACACAGATTCCCGCTGGACAACGCTTGGAGCTAGTCTTGTATGGCAGCAGATTGCTTCAGATCTGGGGCTTGACACTTCGAAAGCACCGGCTTTAAAACCTTATGTAGTGACCGGTGATTTCAGTGGAAATCTTTCCCGAACAAGTGGATTTGAAAGCGGATACCGTGAACCGATATACGCATATTTAACGGAAAATGCTTCCGATAACACGCAGATGGTGGCAAGCTATGAGTCTGAGGGCATAAAGACAGCAGAGCTTTATGACCGTACAAAACTGGACGAACCTGATGCGTATGAAGTATTTCTCGGTGGAGATTATGATAAAATAGATATCCGCACGACAGCAGACAGCACGGACCGGCTGCTTCTGGTGAAGGATTCCTTTGCAGACTGTATGATTCCATTTTTAATTCCATATTACAGGGAGATCATCGTGGTAGATGCAGATTATTATCAGAAGCATGTGTCGGATCTGTTAGATAAGAATAAAATTACAAGTGTGCTGTTTTTGTACGATTGCAATAATTTTGTACAGGATGACAAGCTGAGCAGTATTTTGACAACGGATAAGGCAGAATAGGAACTGTAAAGTAATTGGAGTGTTAGTAAATGATAAGATTAAATAAATACCTCAGTGAGGCAGGTATCTGCTCCAGAAGAGAGGCAGACCGTCTCATAGAGGCGGGACGTGTGACGGTGGATGGCGTACGGGCTGTACCGGGCATGAAAGTGTCAGAGGAGCAGAAAATCTGTGTCGGGAAAAAAGTGATCCAGGGTGCAGAACAGAAGGTTGTTCTGGCAGTCAACAAACCGGCAGGTATCGTGTGTACCGGGGATATGAAAGTGAAAAATAATATCATACGTTTCCTGCATTATCCGGTGCGGGTGACCTATGCAGGAAGACTGGATAAAGATTCGGAAGGCCTCCTTATTATGACAAATGACGGAGAACTGATCAACAGTATGATGCGGGCGAGATATCATCATGAAAAGGAATATCATGTTCGCGTGGATAAAGAAATCACTTCAGAATTTGTGCGGCAGATGTCAGAGGGTGTGCATATACAGGACGTGGAAAAGAATCTGGATGCGGTAACAAGACCATGTGAGGTAAAGCAGATTGGAAAGTACACATTTTCCATTATTCTGACACAGGGGCTGAACCGTCAAATCCGGAGAATGTGCGAAGCACTTGGATATAAAGTGACAAAGCTTGTGAGAATAAGAATTATGAATGTAGAATTGGGAAGCTTAAAGAGTGGAGCAGTGCGAAAAATAGAAGGACAGGAGTTAAAGAAGCTATATGAACAGGCAGGAACGCATGAAGGAACTGGTGGAGCTTTTAAATAAAGCATCAAAAGCATATTATCAAGACGCAGAAGAAATCATGAGCAACTATGAGTACGACAAGCTTTATGATGAACTTCAGGAACTGGAGCGTGAGCTTGGGATCACACTTTCCAACAGTCCGACGGTGCGAGTCGGATATGAAGTGGTCAGTGAACTCCCAAAAGAACGGCATGAAAGCCCAATGCTTTCTTTGGACAAGACGAAAGATGTAGAGGAATTAAAGAATTTTGTGGGAGATCAGAAGGCACTGATGTCCTGGAAAATGGACGGACTTACCATTGTTCTGACTTACCGGGACGGACATCTTTTTAAGGCAGTCACCCGTGGAAATGGAGAAGTAGGCGAGGTCATCACAAACAATGCAAAAGTCTTTAAAAATGTACCGCTTCAGATCAGCTATCAAGGTGAGCTGATACTGCGCGGCGAAGCAGTGATCGGCTATAAAGATTTTGAGAAGATTAATGAACAGATTCAGGAAGCAGAAGCCAAATATAAAAATCCGCGTAATCTCTGCAGTGGTTCTGTACGCCAGCTGAACAGTGAGATTACAGCAAAAAGAAATGTAAAATTCTATGCATTTACACTGGTCAGTGCAAAAGATGTGGATTTCCACAATTCCAGAGCCTGTCAGATGGAATGGCTGAAAGAGCAGGGGTTTGAAGTAGTAGAATACCACGAAGTAATAAGAGACACAGTAGAGGCGGAAGTTATTAAATTTTCAGAAAAAATTGCCGAGAACGATTTCCCGTCCGACGGACTTGTGTTAGTATATGATGATATAGCGTATGGAAGATCACTGGGGCGGACGTCTAAGTTTCCACGAGATTCATTTGCATTTAAATGGGCTGATGAGATTCGCCAGACAAAGCTTCTGGAGATTGAGTGGAGTCCATCTAGAACAGGACTCATCAATCCGGTCGCTATCTTTGAACCGGTGGAGCTGGAGGGAACGACAGTGAGCCGTGCTAGTGTCCACAACATCAGTATTATGGAAGAATTGGAACTTGGTGTGGGGGATGAGATTGAAGTTTATAAGGCGAATATGATCATTCCGCAGATTGCACAGAATCTGACAAGAAGTGGTGTGAAAGATATTCCAAAAGTCTGTCCGGTCTGTGGCGGCAAGACAGAGATTCGCCAGGTCAGCAATGCAAAAGCACTGTATTGTACCAATCTGGAATGTCAGGCAAAGCATGTCAAAGCATTTGCACTCTTTGCAAGCCGTGATGCTTTGAATATTGAGGGATTGTCAGAGGCAACGCTGGAGAAGTTCATTGACCGTGGATTTATAAAGGAATTCACAGACATTTTCCATTTGGATAAATGGCAGGAAGAGATTCAGACGATGGAAGGTTTTGGAGAAAAATCCTACAAGAACCTGATCGCAAATGTGGAGAAAGCAAAAGTGACGACACTTCCGAAAGTTATCTATGCACTTGGAATTCCGGGAATTGGTCTTGCAAATGCGAAGGTCATCTGCAGAGAATTTTCCGGTGATGTGGATCGTATGATTCATGCTACTGCAGAAGAACTTGCAGAGATTCAGGGAGTAGGCGAAGTACTTGCCGGCGCATTTGTAACTTATTTTCAGGATGAGAAGCATGTAGAAAGCTTAAAGCGACTGATTGCAGAGCTTGAGATTCCAAAGGAAGAAGAATCAGAGAGTCAACAGATCTTTGCCGGAGTGAACTTTGTTATTACCGGGAGTGTGGAACACTTTGCAAACAGGGGAGAGGTCAAGGAACTGATTGAGAGCCTGGGAGGAAAAGTTACGGGATCTGTCACTTCCAAAACAAATTACCTAATCAATAATGATGTGACATCGACTTCATCAAAGAATAAAAAAGCAAACGAACTGGGAGTTCCGATTATTTCGGAGGAGCAGTTCATTAAGATGGTAGAGGAACAAAAGTAGGAAAGAAGGGAAAGAACCATGTCTGAACAGGATTATGTAGATACAATTGATAACAACGATAATAATAGCAATGACAATCATAACGATGATGAATATGAGAAAGTCTGCTTTGTCTGCCACAGACCAGAGAGTGTGGCTGGAAAGATGATCAATCTTCCGAACAATATGTGTGTGTGCAATGACTGTATGCAAAAGAGTTTTGATGCTATGAATAATATGAACTTCGGTGGTGCGATTGATTATAGCCAGCTTATGAATATGCCGGGAGTTCAGTTCTTAAATATTGATGATATGAGCCAGCAGATTCCAAAGCAGCAGCGCGTGAAGAAGAAAAAAGAAGGCGAGGAGGCAACGCCGCTCGTTGACATTCATAACCTTCCGGCACCGCATAAGATCAAGGCGAGCCTGGACGAGTATGTAGTCGGACAGGAATATGCCAAGAAAGTGATGTCTGTTGCTGTATACAACCATTACAAGCGTGTGGCAACGGATTCCATGGACGACATTGAGATTGAGAAATCTAACATGCTGATGATCGGACCTACAGGTTCCGGTAAGACCTATCTTGTCAAGACGCTGGCAAGAATTCTGGATGTGCCGCTTGCGATTACAGATGCTACATCTCTGACGGAAGCAGGTTATATTGGAGATGATATCGAAAGCGTTGTATCCAAGCTTCTGGCAGCAGCGGATAACGATGTGGAAAAAGCAGAACAGGGAATCATTTTTATTGATGAGATTGATAAGATTGCAAAAAAGAAAAATGCGAGTCAGCGTGATGTTAGTGGAGAGTCCGTACAGCAGGGAATGCTGAAGCTTTTAGAAGGAAGCGAAGTGGAAGTTCCGGTTGGAGCTAATAGTAAAAATGCGATGGTTCCGCTCACAACAGTTAATACAAAGAACATTTTATTTATCTGTGGAGGAGCATTTCCGGATCTGGACGGCATCATCAAAGAGAGACTTACAAAGCAGTCTGCAATTGGATTTGGCGCAGATCTAAAAGATAAATATGATCATGATAAGAAGATTCTTGAGAAGGTAACAACAGAAGATCTTAGAAACTTTGGTATGATCCCGGAGTTCCTGGGACGACTTCCGGTAGTCTTTACATTACAGGGACTCACAGAAGATATGTATGTGAAGATCTTGGAGGAGCCAAAGAATGCAATTCTGAAGCAGTATCAGAAACTTCTTGCACTGGATGAAGTGAAGCTCGATTTCACAGAAGGTGCATTACGTGCAATTGCGAAAAAGGCGATGGAGAAGGATACAGGAGCAAGAGCCCTTCGTGCGATTATCGAAGAATTTATGCTGGATATCATGTATGAAATCCCGAAAGATGACAGCATCGGTCAAGTGACGATTACACAGGAGTACATAGAAAATACTGGTGGTCCGATTATCACGCTGAGAGGGCAGGAAGTACCGAGATTAGAAAGTCAGGCATAGATAGTAAGGCAGTTATAAAAATATAGAAGATAATGCCAAATAATAAAATTAGAAAACATCTCATATACATATGAAAAGTATACGAGGTGTTTTCTTTTTTATGAATGATAGTTGTGGAGAAATAAATACGTTGCTAAAGACACAAAAAAATACAAAAAGCAATGTTTTGAAGGAGAGAGTGATAGCAACACAGCAGAAGGAGGAAGAGACAGAAGATACTTCATGCCGTGAAAAAATCCTCTCTCAGGATTTTCGGGATTTTATTATCCCGAATTACCGGTTAGCTCAGGAACTGGTCTATCCCAAGAGCCAGATTTGTGTGCAGAGCCTTGGCTTTGGCTATCGTGTAGCATATGTGGATCAAAGTCTAGGGGAAGAACTAAGCATTGCGGCTTATGGTTATAACAGCATTCCAAATTGCTATGCACTGTTGGATATGGAAGCTATGAATGAGACAGGAATCAGTGTGCTTCAGAATTACCCGGGTCTTAATCTTCGAGGAAAAGGAATTATGATTGGATTTTTGGATACAGGAATAGACTATGAAAATGAAATCTTTCGAAACATAGATGGAAGCAGTCGAATCACGGCGATATGGGATCAGACTGACCAGAACGGTCAACCACCGGATACATTTACATATGGAAGTGAGTATACGAATAATCAGATTAATCAGGCACTGAAAAGTGACAATCCAAAGGAAATTGTGCCAGTAAGCGATGAAAATGGACATGGTACATTTTTAGCAAGTGTGGCAGCAGGTGGAGAAAATATCCAGGAAGGTTTTACCGGGGCGGCATCAGAGGCTGAAATTGCAGTAGTGAAGTTAAAAGAAGCGAAAGATTATCTGCGAAAATTTTATGGAATACGACAGAAGGCAGTGTGTTATCAGGAGACAGATATTGTGCAGGGACTTCGGTATCTGCATCTTCTGGCACTGAAAAAACAGAAGCCCCTTGTTATGTGTGTGGCACTTGGAACGAATCTTGGCGGACATAATGGAATGTCCAGTTTGTCGCGGATTCTCGGAAGCTATTCCAGACTGGTAGATCGGTGCGTGGTTATCGGAGGAGGAAATGAGGCAAATGAACGACATCATTTTCAGGGAAAACTGAATCAGGTAGGAGAGGTTCAGGAAGTGGAAATGCGTGTCGAAAGTGGAAATACGGGATTTGTAGCAGAATTATGGGGGACCATTCCCAATATTGTGACAGCGTATCTTATATCTCCGTCTGGGGAGAGAAGTCCGGTGATTTCTATTCGGCAGGGAAGTCGCTATCAGCTTACATTTCCCTTTGAGCAGACGGTTGTGGATGTGGAATACCAGTTGTTTTTGCGGGATGGAAGATCCCAGCTTTTGTTTTTGAAATTCGATCATCCGGCACAGGGTATCTGGAAGATAGGAGTACAGTCGCTGGGGCGTGCAGATGGAGAGTTTCACATCTGGCTTCCTGTGCGGGAGTTTCTCGATGGAAATGTATATTTTTTGGAGGCAAGTCCGGACGTGACATTGACAGAGCCTGCGAATACCGATGATCCGATCACGGTTGCTTATTACAGGGGAGCAGATAAGAGTGTTGATATTAATTCTGGCAGAGGTTATACTAGAGACAAGAGAATAAAACCTGATTTTGCAGTTCCAGGAGTCCAGGTTTTGGGAGCAGGGGTAAATGGAACATTTGTAAGGCGAAGCGGTTCCAGTGTGGCAACGGGAATCACAGCCGGAGCCTGTGCAATGATCATGGAATGGATTTTGAACCAGCCGATTCCGGCAGGAGTTACCACAAGTCAGGTGGCAAATATTATCATATTAGGAGCACAGCAGAACACATTTTCAGAATTTCCGAACCGACAGTGGGGCTATGGAACGATGGATCTGTATCAATCGCTGGACAGATTGAGAAGATTATAACAGATGGGAGAGGTACAATATGGCAGATTTTTTTGAGCAGTTAGGAAAGAAAATTTCAGACGTAGCAGAGGACTTTGGAAAGAAGACGGAAGATACCCTGGAAGTGCAACGTATCAAAAGCCAGATTCGTTCTCTGGATCGTGCCAATGAAAGGGATTACATCGAAATCGGAAAGAAGATTTATGAAAAATTCAAAGCAGGAGAAGTGGCGGACTTAGAGTACATTGCCCTGTGCGAATCAATCGAAAAGAGAGAGGAAGAAGCAGTACAGTGCCAGGAGGAGATACGCAAGATTCAGGAGGTATAGCAGATGTTATTGATGGCAGCAGGAGGACTTCTTGTTGTGCTGGTGTGCGTGGACATGGGCATTAAGCAGTACATCGAGGAGAATTTTGAAGAAGAGGAAGAACGGGAGACAATTCTGGACAAAGTTGTGCTCCGGAAGGTTTATAATAAAGGCTTCTGTTTTAATACACTGGATAAGAAGCCGGAGCTGGTGAGAAAGACATCTGGTATCTTGTGTGCCGGGCTTGCAATTTATGATGCATGGCTCTTTCTCAAAAAAGGAAAATGGCTCAGAAAATTCGGCATGGTATTTTTGACAGCCGGTGCAATCAGTAATACCTATGACAGACTGATTCGTGGAAAAGTCATTGATTATATCGGAATCCAGTGGAAAAACAGCAGATTTCGAAGACTCACCGCGAACCTGGCAGATGTGTATGTAGTAATTGGGGCAGCAGTGACAGGCGTAGCGAAGATATTTCGAAGATAGAAAAAGCGTTCTTAAATAAAAATAGTGTGTAGGTCATTGCAAAGATAATCTACACACTATTTTTTATGATTATTTTAAGTATGGTTTCAAGAATTATTTCTTATTGCTCTTTACTTCCTGAAGCTTCATAGCGCGAACCTTAAGCGGCAGTCCGAACAGATTGATAAATCCGTCAGCGTCGTGGTGGTCATAAAGGTCACCAGTTGTGAAGCTTGCAAGAGACTCATTGTAAAGTGAGTACGGTGAAGTTGTTCCGGCTTTGATGATGTTACCTTTGTAAAGTTTGAATTTCACTTCTCCTGTTACGTACTCCTGAGTTGACTCAACAAATGCCTGGATTGCCTCGCGAAGTGGTGTAAACCATTTTCCTTCATAAACAACCTGAGAAAGTTTATTTCCCATATCTTTTTTAACTTCTGTTGTAGCACGGTCAAGAACTAACTCCTCTAACTGCTGATGTGCCTCGTAAAGGATTGTTCCGCCAGGTGTCTCATATACACCACGGGATTTCATACCTACAACACGGTTCTCTACGATGTCGCAGATACCGATTCCGTGCTTAGCACCGAGCTCATTAAGCTTCATGATGATCTCAGATACTTTCATCTGCTGTCCGTTTATACTTGTCGGTACACCTTTTTCAAATGTCATGGTTACATATTCACCCGCATCTGGAGCTTTTTCTGGTGTAACACCAAGTACGAGCAGATGCTCATAGTTTGGCTCGCAGGAAGGATCCTCAAGCTCAAGACCTTCATGGCTGATGTGCCATAAGTTACGGTCACGGCTGTAGCTGTGGCTGGCATCAAATGGAAGGTCGATACCATGTGCTTTACAGTAAGCAATCTCGTCTTCACGGGATTCCATCTTCCAGAGATCTGTCATTCTCCAAGGAGCAATGATCTTGATGTCTGGAGCAAGTGCTGTGATACCAAGCTCGAAACGAATCTGGTCATTTCCTTTACCAGTAGCACCGTGGCAGATTGCTACAGCACCTTCTTTTCTTGCAATTTCAACTAATTTCTTAGCAATTGCCGGACGAGCCATAGCTGTTCCGAGTAAATATTTATTCTCATATACTGCATGAGCCTTTACACAAGGCATGATGTAGTTGTCGCAGAAATCATCAATGATATCCTCGATGTATAATTTGGAAGCACCAGCCATCTTTGCTCTTTCTTCCAGACCATCTAACTCCTCGCCCTGTCCACAGTTAATGCAGCAGCAGATTACATCATAGCCAAATGTCTCTTTTAACCACGGAATAACAGCAGTTGTGTCCAGTCCGCCTGAATATGCTAATACGACTTTTTCTTTCATTTTCGAAATCCTCCTAATGTATCATTTACTTTCTATTCTAATAAGAAAATATCTTATTTGCAATCGCAAATCATACTATACACCTAAATTCATAAATATGCAAGAGAAAAATGGAAAAATCTTTTTAATATGCAAAATATGCATTGGAAATGTATAAAAACAGAGGGTTGTATAAATGAAGAAACAGGAAGAAAATAGTAAATACAAGAAAAATAAAGAAAATACAGAAAAAATATAAGCACTAACCCTATTAATACGATATGTAATACGTATAAACATTAACAATAAATATAAGGGATTTAATGCATTTATCAATTGGACGTGTCGAAAAAAAGAAACTAAAATAGAAGTTGTAATCTAAAGACGAGAGTTATGTTATTGGAGGAGGAAAAAATATGAATTTAACAGGCTCAAAGAAAACACTTGCGTTGGCAGGTGTGATATGCGGACTTGTAGCAGCATGTCTTGCATATTTTGGTAACCCGGCAAATATGGCATTCTGTATCGCATGCTTTATCCGTGATACAGCTGGTGCAATGGGGATGCATCAGGCTGAAGCAGTAATGTATGCAAGACCAGAGATTATCGGTCTGGTTCTTGGTGCATTTATTATTTCAATTGCGACAAAAGAATTCCGCTCTACAGGTGGATCTTCACCGATGATTCGTTTTGTACTTGGTGTGATCATTATGATCGGAGCACTCGTATTTTTGGGATGCCCACTTCGTATGGTACTTCGTATGTCAGCCGGTGATTTAAATGCATGGGTAGCACTTATCGGATTTATTCTTGGAGTAGCAACTGGTGTATTTGCTCTGAAACAGGGATTCAGCCTTGGAAGAGCACAGGCAACAACAAAAGCAAGTGGAGCAGTACTTCCGGTCATCGTTGTTGGAATTCTGATTCTTGCAACATGCACATCACTTTTGAAAGTAAGTGCGGCTGGTCCGGGAAGCTTACACGCACCAATCATTATGTCTCTTGTAGGAGGCCTGATCTTCGGAGCTATGGCTCAGAAATCAAGAATGTGCTTTGCAGGTGGAATCCGTGATGTCATTATTATGAAGAACTTTGATTTATTATCTGTTATTGGCGGACTTTTCGTTGTAATGCTGATCTTCAATATTGCAACAGGAAAATTTGTAGTAGGATTTAACACACCAGGAGTTATTGCACATTCTGAACACTTGTGGAATATCCTTGGTATGTATACAGTTGGATTTGCAGCAGTTCTTGCAGGTGGATGCCCGCTTCGTCAGTTAATCCTTGCAGGACAGGGATCTTCTGATTCAGGAGTCACTGTAATTGGAATGTTCGTAGGAGCAGCAATCTGCCACAACTTCGGACTTGCAGCAAGTGGAACAGCACTTAACCCGGAGACAAAAGCTGTTGTAGCCGGAGCAGTTCCAACTAACGGAAAAGTTGCATGTATTCTTTGCATCGTAGTTCTGTTCATCATAGCATTTACATGCAAGAGAGAGACAGCTAAGAAATAAGAACAGAAAGAAATTCAGATGAAATAATTACAACAGAATAGCTGAAAATAATGTCTGAAAGGAGTATATAGATATGGTAGAAGTAGATGCAAGAGGACTTTCCTGCCCGGAGCCGATCATGTTGACAGCAGAGGCTCTGAAGAATGAAAAAGGTCCAATTAAAGTATTGGTAAGTGAGCCGGTACAGAAAGAAAATGTTGAAAAATATGCAAAGAGTCAGGGAAAGAAACCAACATCAAAGGAAGTTGGGGACGAGTTTGAAATCGTCATTGAATAAGATTTCCTGATTTAGGCATCAGACGCATATGGAAGTTCAGGAGCAGTCGTGAAAACGGCTGCTTCTTTGCATATATCTTTGCACATATCTCGCACATATCTATCTACAGAAAATGCTTGACATATATCAATTGTCGATATACTATATAGATAACCGATATATCGATTGCCGATATAAAACATTGTTTTAATGATGAAAGTCAATTTATATCAGTTATATCGGATAAGATGTGTCGGCAGGGTAGATATGAATGCAAAAATCAGAACTGATTAAAAAGATTCTGAATTGAAAAAGAAAGGGGAGGTATAAAATGGCAGTAGATAAAAGCCTGGTGTCCGGAAGCACGATGATGTTGATTCTTAAGCTTCTGGAAGAGAAAGACATGTATGGTTATGAGATGATCGAGACTTTGAGGGAGAAGTCAGAGAATGTATTTGAGTTAAAAGCAGGAACATTATATCCGCTCCTTCATGGACTGGAGGAAAAGGAGTTTGTAAAGTCTTACGAGCAGGAAGCGGGTGGAAAGACAAGAAAGTATTATTCCATAACAAGAGAAGGAAAGAAGCAACTCCGGGCAAAAGAAAAAGAATGGAAAGAATACGCCGGAGCAGTGAGAAATGTTCTGGGAGGTGTATGCTTTGGATAGACAGGAATATTTGAAATCTTTGACGGAACAGATTCGTACAAAGCGTGCGCGAACCATGGTCGCGGAGGAAGTAGAAGCACATATTGAAGACCAGAAACAGGATTTCATGGCTCATGGATTAGGTGAAGAAGAAGCCGAGTCGATGGCTGTAGTGGAGATGGGAGATCCAGTGGAGGCAGGCGTGAAGCTTGACCGGGTGCACCGCCCGAAGATGGAATGGACAGTTCTGATGGCGATTTTAATTATTAGTATTATGGGACTGATCCTACAGGCGGTAGTTACTTCGTCTTTTCCAACAATGAATATGAGTACACTGGAAGCTTTCAAAGATAACTTTTTGTATGGCGGAATTTGGAGTGCAATGTTAATAGGAATTGCGGTCATGTTAGGAATCTGTTATCTGGATTATTCTATATTAGTAAAGTGGTCATTTCCAATTTGGGCAGTCATGCAGATACCGGCAGTCTTTTCTATAGTTAGTAAGCTCTTTTTTGATGAAACAATGTGGATTGGACCGATGGTCAATGGCAGAAGTATAGTTCAGATGTTATTGTCCTATCTGGTCATTCCCTTTTACGCAGGGACAATTTATCATTTCCGCAGAAAAGGAACGAAAGGACTGATCATTAGTACCGTGTGTCTTGGAATATCAGTACTTACCGATTTGATGATACCATTTATGTCATCTGCAGTTGTTACAGGAATTACAGGGCTGGTCTTACTGCATGTGGCGGTCTGTAAGGGCTGGTTTGGAGAAAATAAAAAGAAATTTTTGACCAGGATGTGGGGTGTGATTGGAATCTGCCTGCTACTGATGTCCGGAATAACATTTTGGTGTAATGGACGTTTCGTTACAGATTATCAGGTACATCGACTGGAAGCTTTAATTACCGGAGAACACTGGGATTATACAAGAGGTGCGGTTGCAGACGTAGCAAATGCTGCAAAAGATCCAAACTCAAGTAAATGGCATGAGTCGCAGTCTTCCGGGAAACTAGAAGTAACGGATCCATATAATGGTGCCACAGAAGTAGAAGCTGTCACGCTTTATAATTATGCAAGAAATGATTATATTTGGACATACCTGTTCCATTATTTGGGAAATGTAAAAGGAGTTTTTCTGGTTGTAGTATTTGCGGTATTTATGGCTCTATTGCTTCGAATGGCGGTAAAACAGAAGAATCGCCTGGGATATATGCTCAGCATCGGCTGTGTAATATTTTTGATTTTACAGTCATTGTTCTATATTGGAGTAAATGCAGGACTTTATCCGATTAGCGGAAATTATATGCCATTTTTATCTCATGGAAATATGACCATGATGATTACTTACTTTTATATGGGAATATTGTTGTCCGTGTACCGGAATACCAACGTCGTGAAAAATTAGTTGACAATATAGAAAAAGGCATATATCATATAAAACATATAGGAAAAGAAAGTATATGAAAGATTGGAGATGCCTGATATGACGAGAGCGGAAGCCTGGGAACTATTAACAGAATATAATCAAGACGAATTTCACTTGCAGCATGCACAGACAGTAGAGAATACGATGCGCTATTTTGCAAAAGAACTAGGATATGGAGAAGAGGAAGAATTCTGGGGAATTGTAGGTCTTTTACATGATCTGGATTTTGAAAAATATCCAGAAGAGCATTGTATCAAATCTCAGGAAATTATGAGAGAGAGAGGAGTCGACGAACGTGTTATTCATGCGACGGCAAGTCATGGATATGCAATTACGGTTGATATTCAACCAGAGCATGAGATGGAGAAGGTGTTGTATGCAGTAGATGAACTGACAGGGCTTATTGGAGCTGTAGTGCTTATGCGCCCATCGAAAAGCGTGCAGGATCTGACGCTAAAGTCGGTAAAAAAGAAATATAAAAGCAAGAATTTTGCGGCTGGATGCTCAAGAGAAGTCATAGAAAGAGGAGCAGATATGCTTGGATGGACCCTGGATGATCTGATTCAAAGAACCATCGATGCATTGAAAACATTTCAGGAATAGAGAAGAAATACTAAAATATAGGAAATTTAAGAGGTTAAAAGAGGATGCAGTATTCAAAAAAATGAGTGCTGCCTCCTCTTTTGCTATAGATAGTAAATTATATTTTTCCTGTATGTAATAATTTTAAAATTTTCTCGGCATCAAAATCAGGTGCCTGGTTCATGGCAAGGTCATAGATTGGCTGAATAGTATCAAGCGGTTCCAGCAAATCAGTAGCTATCTGAGAAACAGAAAAGTTTTTGATTATCCTTTTAATAACTTGTTTGATTAAGTAGAGCTGCTCGCCTTCAATACGGCCAGCACGTTCCCCTTCTTCACGGCTGATGCGCCGGGTCTCCTGTACATCATATGCTTCAAAAGAATCAAACATCATATGGAACTGCCTCCTTGTAATATGGTCTGTAAGGTCATTGATTTCTTCAGCAGGGACATTGATTGTATGAAGAAATGCTGAAAATACAGAGCCCATAAGCTCTAAAATGTGTGGTGGTGTATTCTGTGTCAATTGGTTCCAGTAGTCTTCTGGAATCTCTTTTAAATGCTTGAAATCAGAGGAACTCTTGAGCTTGTTAAGAATGAAAATAGCTGAGAGTTCATCACCTTTTTCAATTAAATCTTCTTGAGAATACTTATTCAAAGGAACGATTAGATATTTATAATCTGGAATGAATTCTTCAAAGATATCACTCATGAATACCCGGTCTTTAAAATGTAATGCAGAAGTCCATTGTCCCGTGCCTTCATAATAAATAATTGGCAGGATTGGCGGATATAAAAAATCTTTGGATTTCGTAATTCCAGGATGTAACTTTTCCTGTGTGGCAGTGTAATCAGTCCAGACATAAACCATGTATCTGAGCAGTCTGAAAGACATGTCAGCATCTGCTTCTGATTGATGTTCAATAAGTGCAATCAGATAAAGCTCTGTGTTTTCAATCTGAATTTTCTTCACAATGTCAGAATCACGGGATTCCTGAAATAAAGGAATAAAATGTGAAGAAACGTCTTCAATATCCTCTGGCTTTATGTTCATGAAAAAAGGAATATCCGTGTATCCTTTTAGAAATTGGGCACAGAGTGTCGAGTCTCCGAATACAATCTTGGCTGCATTGTCATGAATCTTTGAATTGTGTACCCCATGTTCAGTTGTCTTGTTGGTAGTTTCCATAGCGCTCCTCTCTGAGCAAATGTAAACTAAAAACTTTCTGAATATATTTTAACATTGTAAGTATAAAAAGACAATATAGAAATTGAATGAAAATAAATTCTATACAAAAGGGATTTGTCAAAAATTCAGAAGTACCGTAACATTTGCCCGGTGTGCATGCAACTTGTGCAAGTGCAGGGGCACTTAAAGTTGCGGTGAATGAGTAACATCATCAAAAATCTGAGTGAATTCTTTGCTGAAAAAGCAATGAAATTCAGAAACGAAATCCTGGCTGTGGATTTCCATGGGCGTTGAAACATAATGAAAATATCGTGCCCGAAATTTGATGTAGATGTAGTGTAGCACAGATAAAGAGTGAGGGCAATAGATGCAACAAAATGTTGCAGGAGATTTTGTGGGAACATATAAACATAGGTTTGGAAATGCGATAAGATAGTGGTTTGATTATAGATAAAACAAATAAAATGATATTAGTTATAGAAAATGTGCGATGTGTACAAAAAGAAAATATGAATTGTAGAAATTAAACGCTGAAAAATAAAAAAAGCATATTTATAATAAACAACTGTGATAGACATGATGTAGGAAAATATTTTTGATTGACATAAATGTTATAAGTACCTATCGGAAATTTAATGAAAAAGGAGAAAACTAAATGCATGATATAAAAATTCATGATGTTTCATTTTCTTATGCAGGCAGTGATAAGTTAGTTTTGAAAGACATTAATGTGGATGTAGAAGGTGGAGAATTCGTTTGTATTCTGGGACAATCTGGTTGTGGAAAGAGTACTTTGTTGCGCCTGATTGCTGGGTTGGAAGATTGTACAACAGGTGAAATTTTAGTCGATGGAGAAAAAATACATGGTGCAAGTTTGAATCGAGGAGTAGTATTTCAGGATTATGGCTTGTTCCCTTGGAAAACAGCCGGAGCCAATATAACGTTGGCATTAAAAAAGAAATTTCCGGACTGGGATAAAAATCATCTGAAAGAAAGAACGATTGAGCTATTAAAAGCGGTAGGATTAGATGAATCAGTTTACCGTAAATACCCTAAAGAATTGTCTGGTGGCATGAAACAAAGATGTGCGATTGCCAGTGCATTTGGAATTGACCCACCAATTCTTCTTATGGATGAACCGTTTGGTGCACTTGATGCCGTAACCCGTTCCATGCTTCAGGATATGGTATTAAAACTTTGGGAAAAACAGGAAGATAAAAAGACGGTCTTTTTTGTAACACACGATGTAGATGAAGCAATGATTTTGGCTAATCGGATTATTGTGCTTGGACAATCACCAAGTAATATAATTTTTGATGTAAAGATACCAGATGAGAAACGTACTACGAGAGATTCCAGATTTGAAGATCCAGAGTCAATTAAACTTAGAAATGAACTGCTTCGTCAAATTAATCAAGATGTGGAAGCACATGTACAAACCGTGCAATAATAGAGAAATCTATTTGCAAATAAAAATATTTAACTAAAAAGGAGAGAACAAATGAAAAAGAGAATTATCTCACTTCTTCTTGCAGCAGCAATGACTTTCAGCCTTACAGCATGTGGTGGAAATTCATCTGATGATAAAAAGGAAGAGACAAAAACAGAAAACACAGACAACAAAGAAACTCCAGAAGTGGATACAATTCACTGGGCAAGAGCAAATAGTGGAAATATTCTTGTTACAATTGCAAAACAGCAGGGATATTTTGATGAAGTTGGAATCAATGTAATTGAAGATCCAGTTGAGTCTTCAACAGCAGCACTTCAGGCACTTCAGGCAAAACAGGTTGATGTAACATCTAACCAGGGAACAAATAACCCGCTTCAGTTTATCTCCACAGGTTCTGATTTTTCAATCGTTGGTGGCTATATGCTGAAAGGTATGTATATTATTGGAAAGAAAGATACTCAGTATAAAGATGTTACAAGTCTGAAAGGTTCTAAATTTGCATATGCAGGGGTACATCCGGTAGTAGGTATGGCATTATTAGATGCAGGAATTGATCCTAATAATGATGTTGAATGGCTTACATATAGTACAAACAGTGACCGTCTTGCAGCAGTAGTTTCCGGAGAAGCTGACTATGCAGTACTTAGTGGAGACCAGTTATATGCAGTAGGTAATAATGATCAAATTGAGATTAAAGCATGGTTAGATGATCTTGTACCAAACTATGGATGCTGCCGTATGAACATGAATACTGATTTTGTAAAGAAGAATCCTACAACTGTAAAACTTCTTCTGAAATCTCTGATTCGTGCTGAGCAGTGGTATCTTGCAAATAAAGAAGAGTGTGTAAAAATTCTTGCAAAAGAAATCGGTGCAGAAGAAGATTATGTTGCAGCATATCTGTTAAATGATAATTATGTTTCCAGTGTAGATCCGTGTAAGAATTCTGTAGTTAAGACATGGGAGGCTATGATTAAGATGGGATTCATTGATCAGGCAGATGCTGACAAAATCAACATTGAAGATCATATTAACACAGAACTTTACAAAGAAGCTCTTGATGAGTGTGTAGCAGAATATCATGATGAAGATCCAGATTTCTATGATGGAAGAGTTAAATTCTTTGAAGAAAACGATCAGTAATAAGAGATAATTAACAAATAACTCAATTCCGCCGTTTTATACTGCGGAATTGGGTTTTTTAAGAAGGTAATGGTTCGGAGGTATCTATGCGAAAAGTTTTAAAATTTATAAAGGATTATTGGATAACAGGTTGTATTTATCTGGCTATGTTTTTTGGGTACAAGTATATCGCAGATAACCAGCTTTTTGGTGGATATCTTTTCCCTGCGGTAAGCAAAGTTGCAAATTCTTTTAAAGAAAATATTGGTACATTATTTATGAATATGTTTTATTCATTTCAATTAATGATTCCAGCTATTATTATTGCTGTTGTAATTGCGATAGTTGGTGGGACTATTCTTGGGATGAGTAAAAAAATTCGGAAAGTGGTTCATCCGGTGGTTTACTCAATTAGTGTAATTCCATCTATTTTGATGTCCCCATTTGCGCTGCTTATGGCTCCAAGTTTTAGAATAGCTTCTTTGTTCCTGGTGGTCTACAATACAATTTGGGCTACATTTTTTGCTACAATTAATGGTATTATGACGATAGACAAAGTTTATCTTGATAAAGCAAAAACTTTGGAGTTAAATCCGGTAGAAAAGATGTTTCAGGTAATCTTACCTGCAGCAATGCCGTCTATTATGTCAGGGTTTATTACATCTCTTAGAGGATCCTTTGTAGTGCTTGTATATGCTGAAATGTATGGCGCAAAATTTGGTATGGGATTTTATGTAAAAAAATTTGCAGAATATGGACTTTACAGTGAGGCGTGGAGTGGCTTCATTTTCATGGTTGTAGTTCTGGTTATTGTTATGCAGATATTCGAAAAAATGAAAAACCGTATTTTAAGATGGACAATTAATTAACAGAAAGACAAAGGAGGCAAATAAATATGAAGATTACAAAAGTAGATGCAATTCAGATTGAGGATAAACCGGATGATCAGCCGGGATGGCGTCCGATAGTGTGTCGCGTTTATACAGATACAGGATTATATGGAGATGGGGAAGCTGCAATTGCATATGGTGTTGGATCTACAGCGGCATATGGAATGATTCAGGATCTGGCAAAATTGATAATCGGTATGAACCCGTTGGATACAGAAGTTATTTGGGAAAAATTATATAAATCGACTTTCTGGGCACAAAATGGGGGACCGATTGTATTTGCAGGAATTTCTGCATTAGATATTGCGTTATGGGACATAAAAGGAAAATATTTTAATGTTCCAGTATATCAGTTGCTTGGCGGGAAAATGAGAGATAAGCTTCGCTGTTATGCAAGTCAGCTCCAATTTGGCTGGGGAGAAAGAAAAACACCGGCATATCAGATTGAAGATTATGTTGCAAATGCAAAAAAAGCTGTTTCGGAAGGCTATGATGCTATAAAAATTGACTTTTTTACATTCGATCCGAAAGGATACCGCTATAGCTCTGAGGAGACAACAAGAGTGCTTGATCCATATCATGTCCATGTTGTAATTGACCGCCTTGCAGCCGTCAGAGAGGCAGTTGGACCAGATGTAGATATTATTATGGAAAATCATTCCTATATAGATGCGCAGGTCGCAGTGCAACTGGGAGAACAGGCGAAAAAATATAATATACTGTTTTTTGAAGAACCAACTACACCAAATCCGAAGATGAATAAATTTGTCTGTGATAAATTAAATATCCCAATTGCTCAGGGAGAAAGAATTTATTCAAGATGGGGATATGCACCATATTTTGAAGATGGTTCCATTCAGTTGATTCAGCCAGATATCGGTAACTGTGGAGGATTAACGGAAGCAAAAAAAATATGCGATTTAGCTCACATTTATGATGTAGGAGTACAGGCACATGTGTGTGCAAGCCCATTGTCAACAGCGGTTGCTTTACAGTTAGAAGCAGCAATTCCAAACTTTACGATACATGAACATCATGTGTATAATCGATATGACTACAATAAAAAATTATGTAAATATGATTATCAGCCAGTTGATGGATATATTGCAGTTCCGGATTTTCCTGGTATTGGAAATGAATTGACAGATTATTGTTTCACAAATGGAAAGGTGACAACGATCGAATAAGCTTATTGATAAAAGCAATATATCTTTCAAAAGAAATCTATTTGACAGAAAATTCATCTTGATAAATAATATCCATATTGGAGAGTGTGGATATGTTTGAAATTGATGTCTGTTATAAATTTATATTTGAATCAATGCTCGAGGATGATGTATTGGGATATATAGCAAACAAGGTATATGAATATACTCATGCCGGGATATTTTTTGTGTCGGAGTCCGGAGAGATTCTGGCTTATGCCTGTTCGGGAAAAGACCAGAGCATGCGTTCGATTATAGAAGGGCATGTAACATTGGAAGATTATCCTTATTTCTTTGAGGAAGTGTCACCGAATGGAGAGTTCCAGACGGTTGCTGCGGTGAAGGATAAGAAGAAAAATATTGGATATATCATTATTCACTATAGTAATGAAGAGTTTTGGACGTTTTTTGAAGAATTAGGAACAATTCTGACGGAAACAGCAAGACAATATTTTGAAGAGAAGCAGAAGAATACGTACTTAAATCTTTCGCTCAAAGACTATATTATCGGTTGGATGATTTTTGAAGGACAGCATTTTGTGGAATCGGAGCAGAGTCATACATTAAAAGGAAATTATTTGATGGCTTTGTTTACAGATGATTTTTCTGATATGGCGGTAGAGGCAGCAAAACTGGGAAGAATCTGGGAGCATTTTTACTTGTATGAAGAGAAACACTCCCTGACGGTTGTGCTATATCAGGTTTCTGAAAAGAATGCGCAAAAGATTTATCAGATGGCGCAGAAAGAAAATCTGAACTGCTATATGAGTGAGACATTTGAAGATATCAATGACTGTAGAACAAAAAGAGATTTGCTAAAACAGATGGAACGGATTCCGAAGATATGTGATGTCAGAGGGGTTAAAAGAGAAAAAGATTGGTATCTTCAGGGTATTTTTTCTTATACATTACCTTTAATCGAAGAGGCAGGACTGAGTGACTATTCGATTTTGAACTTGATAAAGGAAGATGAGAAGAATCACACAGAGCTTTATGATACATTGAAAATGTATTTATTATGCGAAAACAATGTGACGATGGCAGCGGAAAAACTTCATGTTCACAGAAATACATTGGTGTATAGATTAAAGCAGATAAAAGATTGTCTGGAATTAGATATTAACAATAATGAGATTTCGAGAGAACTTCTCGCATTTATGATTATGTATGACCTGTCGAAATCTTCAGAGGACTAGAGCATGAAACTTGTACAAGATTTACCAGAGATATTTGAAGAATTTGGAGAAAAAAGGCGGGAAGCCTTTTTAGAGGTAAAAGAGTATAAAGACAAAGGTGTACCTGTTGTTGGAATGTATTGTGCATATTTTCCAACAGAGCTTGCAATGGCGGTAGGTGCAATCCCGGTCGGCTTATGCTCTTTTTCGAATGAAACAGTTACGGCAGCAGAGCGTGAACTTCCTAAGAGTATGTGTCCACTTGTAAAATCGAGTTATGGTTTTGCAATCGAGGATAAATGCCCATTTTTCCATTTTGCAGATCTTGTGATTGGTGAGACAACTTGTGATGGAAAGAAAAAAATGTATGAACTGATGGCTGAATTTAAGCCGGTGTTTGTTATGGAACTTCCAAACAGCCAGTCTGAGAAAGGGCTGGAATTCTGGAGACGGGAAGTCATAAGGACAAAGGAATACTTTGAAGAATTTTTCCATGTTATTATTACGGATGAGATGATTCATCATGCAGTGCATCTGAGTAATGAGATTCGCAGATCCCTAAAGGAATTATGTGAAGTGATGAAGCTTGATCCGGCACCGGTTTTTGGTACGGATATCCAGAAGATGATCAATGGATCTAAGTATCGGTTTGATTTTAAGACGACACCGGAGCTGGTGGATGCTGTTACAGAAAAGATATTGGAAGAATATCATCAGGGAAAGCATCTTGAGAGCAGACCGAGAATTTTGGTGACAGGCTGTCCGATTGGCGGAGATACAATGAAGATTCTGGAAGGAATCGAAGAAAATGGCGGAGTAGTTGTTGCGGTAGAAAACTGCAGTGGGGTAAAGACGCTTGACCAGATGGTGGATGAGACTCAGGAAGACATTTATGGGGCAATAGCGAAAAGATATTTATCTACAGGTTGCTCTATTATGACGCCGAACGACAATCGAATTGAATTAATCGGACGAATTATTGAGGAATATCATGTAGATGGAGTTGTGGAAATGATTCTGTCAGGCTGCCATGCGACAGGTGCGGAATCTATTTATATCCGAAAGTTTGTAAATGAAGAAAAGAATCTCCCATACATTTCTATTGATACAGATTACTCGTCGGCAGATAAAGGACAGATATCTACGAGACTTGCCGCTTTTATTGAGATGATTCAGGCAGATAAAAGTGGCAAGAAAGAACTGGATATGAATTATTGTTATAAACTGATCGTATCAGGCATTTCAGGTGGAAAATGTTTTGAAGAGATTTTGCAAAACGTATGGGATTATACTGGAGTTCCGGTCAGATTTTCAAGGAGAAATCAGGAAGTTCTGTATGAAGTTGGAAAAGAACAGGTCACAGTAGATGCGCAACGTATAGTACATGAATGTTTAGACGGTGTTTGGATTGAAGCAGTGATTCTTGATGATCAGCGAAAGATACAAGTGCAGGAACTTGCAGATATTCTTGCAAAGAGCTTTTCCATGTATCAGAAGAACAGAAAAAATACAGGGAACAATCAAAAACGTCAGCCGGACTATTTGTGGATACTGGCGACAGATACTTCTCTGGCAGCAAGACTTGCAGGAAAAATTGAAGAAACTAAAGAGTTTTCTTCGGTTGTTGAAAAGCAGAAAGACAACAGTATCTTAATAACCAATATACGAGGTAAAGAGGATCGTGCCTTGCTGATCCGGTTGTGTAAAGAATTCATTTATGATTGTGATGGAAAGATACTGATTGGAAATGGTGTTAAAGCTGAGCAAAACTTAAGTGAAAATAAAAGGTTGCAGCAGGAAGTGTTTGAACTTGCAAGGAACCGTGCACCGGGGAAACATTTGTATTTGATAGAGCAATATTATCATGAACTGGCTATTTCTTACATCAGCCGGAAAGTTGGCGAAAATGGATTTAAGTTAAAAGAGCTGGAGCAGATCAGATGTGAAGATGAAGAGACAGGAAGAAATCTGTATGAGACACTCTACTGGTATCTGAGAATGAAAAGAAATGTGTCTCAGACAGCGGCAAAACTAAAGATTCACAGGAATACGCTACTTCCACGTCTGACCCGGTTAAATGATATGCTGGATCTGGACAATCGCGATGGGGCAGAGTGCGAAAAACTTTTGGTTGCCATGGAAATAGACAGAATGAAAAACAGTGATGAATAATAGAAACAATCTATAAAAGCAATACAATTATAGAAAAAATCAATTTGCATATTATGCTTTAAAAGTCTAAAATTTTAAACAGAATGGTTAATTGTGTCCGTTTATAGATACTAATAAATTTGATGAGGTGAAAGAATATGGAGATTATTAAAGATTTGCCAGAGGTTTTTGAAGAATTTGCTGAGCAGAGACAGAAATCATTTCTTATGATGAAAGAACTGAAAGACAAGGGAACACCAGTAGTAGGAGCTTATTGTACATATTTCCCAAAAGAGATTGCTATGGCTATGGGAGCTTCAACAGTCAGCCTGTGTTCCACATCTGATGAGACAATTCCGGAAGCAGAAAAAGACCTTCCGAAGAACTTATGTCCATTGATCAAATCCAGTTACGGATTTGCAAAGACAGATAAATGTCCGTTCTTCTATTTCTCAGATGTAGTTGTTGGGGAGACTACATGCGATGGTAAGAAGAAAATGTATGAGTTGATGGGCGAGTTCAAAGATGTGTTTATAATGGAACTGCCAAATACTCAAGGACCAGAAGCACTGAAGCTTTGGAAGAAAGAGATTATCCGTTTTAAAGAATATCTTGAGAAAAGATTTGAAGTAACGATTACAGATGAAGATGTAAGAAAAGCTGTTAAAATTGAGAATGAAGCAAGAAAAGCACTGAAGCGTCTTTATGAAGTTATGCAGCATGATCCGGCTCCAATCAGTGGACATGATCTGTTCAAGGTTCTGTACGGAAGTACATTCAAATTAAATCGTTCTGAGATTGCCGGAGAAGTGAATGCCCTTGTTGACAAGATTGAGGCAGAGTATGCATCTGGAAAGATGCTGGAGAAGAAACCAAGAATTCTGATTACAGGATGCCCAATCGGAGGAGCAACTGAGAAAGTAATCCGTGCTGTTGAGGATAATGGTGGTGTTGTCGTAACTTATGAAAACTGTACTGGAGCTAAATCCATCGATCGCCTTGTTGATGAAAACGCTGAGGATATTTACCAGGCAATTGCAGAGAGATATCTGGCAATCGGTTGTTCAGTTATGACACCAAACCCGAATCGTTTTGATCTTATGGGACGCCTGATTGACGAGTATCAGGTTGACGGAGTTCTTGAGATGACACTTCAGGCCTGTCATACATATAACGTTGAGACTCGTGCAATCCGCAAGTTTGTAAATGAGGAAAAAGGAATTCCATACATTAATGTGGAGACAGATTATTCTCAGGCAGATGTCGGCCAGCTCAATACAAGGATTGCAGCATTTATTGAAATGTTGTAAGATTGCCGGTTACAGACTATTTTAACATGAATTTTGAAATTCATGTTGTGTAAATTCATGAGAGGGAAAGCTAAGATATGAAGTTTATAGGAATTGATATTGGATCTACTTGTGCCAAGACTGTTGTTATGAACGAGAACAAAGAAATTGTTCTTGAGTTTGTGCAGCCGACAGGATGGAGCAGTGTGGATACGGCAGAAGAGATTCGTAAGAAGCTTGTGGAAAATGATGCGGATCCTGCAGAAAATGTATGTGTTGCTACTGGATATGGCCGTGTGTCTGTGCCATATGCAGATAAGATGATTACAGAAATTACCTGTCACGCTATGGGGGCTGTCTGGATTTTTGATAATAAAGATATGACAATCATTGATATCGGTGGACAGGATACAAAGATTATCTGTGTAGAACAGGGATTTGTAAAAGATTTCATGATGAATGATAAATGTTCTGCCGGAACAGGAAGATTCTTGGAAATTATGGCAAATACATTGTCCATGCGTCCAAATGAGATGTGTGAGCTTGCAAGAGAAGGCTCAGGTGTAACGATCAGTTCTATGTGTACGGTATTTGCAGAGTCTGAGGTCATAAGTCTCATTGGTCAGGGAGAGAAGAAGGAAAATATCGCATTTGCAGTGGTTGATTCTATCGTACGAAAAGTTGCAGCACAGGCAAATCGTATGAGTGAAGATCGTCCGATGCTTTGCCTGACTGGTGGTCTCTGCGAGTGCAGCTATATCAGTGAAGCGCTGACAAAGGAACTTGGCATGGAAGTTAAGACAGATCCGCAGAGCCGTTATGCAGGAGCAATCGGTGCGGCACTTGGAGCAGTAAAGAAAGGTAAGAAGAACTAGGAAAGTCTGGATTAAAGGAGTTTTACATTTTTGTTGTAAGCTCCTTTTTTGTATGTTATATTAGATGTATAACAGAAAACTTAATCTGTTCATGAAATCATCCGTAAGGATAGAACAAAAGAGATAATGAGGGTGATACGATGCTGATAGAGATTGATTTTAACAGTGATGAGGCACTGTATGTGCAATTACAGAATCAGATTATTATGGGAATTGCGACTGCGACGATCCAAGAAGGAGAATCCCTTCCATCTGTCCGTCAGCTTGCGGATACGGTAGGCATCAATATGCATACAGTGAATAAAGCATATTCCATATTGAAGCAGGAAGGATTTATCCAGCTTGACCGCAGACGTGGTGCTGTGATTGCAATTGATGCAGATAAGGCAAAGGCTTATGCAGAAGTAAAGCGTGCGCTAAGAATCGCGCTGGCTAAGGGAAGTCTTAAAAATGTCAGTAGAGAAGAAGTTCACGAGATGGTGGATGAATTATTTGATGAATACGGTGGAAAGGAATAACAGACAGCATGAATTATACAGAACCAGCAAAAGAAGTGCTGAAAAAAGCGGAAAAGATTGCCAGAGAACTGGATCATCCATATGTAGGAACAGAACATCTGCTGCTTGCATTTATGCGGGTATGTACAGGTGTGGCGGGACAGATATTGTCAGCGAATGGTGTAGAAGAAGCAAATTTATATAAGATTGTAGATGAACTGATCTCACCGGTCGGAGAAGTGACTTTTCAGGAAAAGCCAAAGAGAAGTCCGAGACTTGAATATACTCTGGAGGAAAGCAAGGAAGAGGCAATCCGTTTTCAATCAGAGGCAATTGGAACAGAGCATATGCTCCTTGCAATCCTTCGGGAACCGGACAGTGTTGCAACCAGAATACTTCTGACACTCAATGTAAATATACAGAAAATCATGCAGGATACGCTGGAAGTTCTCGGCGTGGATATCAAGGAATATCAAGAGGAGCTTCAAGAGGCATATCAAAGAAAAGATGGGATTTTAGACCAGTATGGTACAGATCTGACTATGCAGGCAGAAGAAGGAAAGCTTGATCCGGTCATTGGAAGAAAAGCAGAGATTCACCGCCTGATGCAGGTACTTGGCAGAAGAACGAAGAACAATCCGTGTTTGGTGGGAGAGCCAGGAGTCGGTAAGACAGCAGTGGTAGAAGGACTTGCCGCACAGATCGCAAGTGGCATTGTACCGGAAGGAATGCGTGACAAGCGGGTCTATACGTTAGATCTTGCAAGTATGATCGCAGGTACAAAATACCGTGGTGAATTTGAAGAACGTATGAAGAGACTTTTGCAGGAAGTAAAGTCGGCGGGAAATGTTATTTTATTCCTGGATGAAGTGCATACAATCATCGGCGCAGGCGGTGCTGAAGGCGCAATGGACGCATCTAATATTCTGAAACCGTCTCTTGCAAGAGGAGAACTTCAATTGATCGGAGCAACAACGATTGCGGAATATCGGAAATACATTGAAAAAGATGCGGCACTGGAACGAAGATTCCAGCCAATTACAGTGGAAGAACCAGATGAACAGCAATGTAAGGATATTTTAAAAGGATTAAAAAGCAGATATGAAGCCCATCATCATGTAGAGATCACAGATGAAGCTCTTCAGGCGGCAGTTACACTTTCTGCACGTTACATCAGTGACCGTTTTCTTCCGGATAAGGCAATTGATGTGATTGATGAAGCTTGTGCGAAAGTGAGTCTTAGTGGATTCAAGACACCGGAGCATATCTATGAACTGGAAAAGGTTCTTGGTAATTACGAAGCAAAGATGGAAGAGGCAATTCTTGCAGGTGATCTTGTGGAGGCTTCCAGGATCCGGGCAGAGAAAGAAGATGCTCAGAAAAAGATTATGCAGACGAAGAAGCGTTTTCAGAAAAAGCAGGCGGGCAGAAAACCACTTGTAACAGAAGAGGAAGTGGCAGCGGTCGTATCTGACTGGACGAAGATTCCGGTGCAGAAGCTTCAGGAATCTGAAGGTGTGCGCTTGCAAAAGTTAGAGCAGACGCTTCACAAGAGAGTGGTTGGACAGGAAGAAGCAGTTACGGCTGTGGCGAAAGCTGTACGAAGGGGGCGTGTGGGGCTAAAAGATCCAAAGCGCCCGATTGGCTCATTTTTATTCCTTGGACCGACCGGAGTTGGTAAGACGGAATTGTCAAAGGCATTATCAGAAGCATTATTCCATGATGAGAATGCCATGATCCGTGTTGATATGTCCGAATATATGGAACAGCACAGTGTGGCAAAGATGATCGGTTCGCCTCCGGGATATGTTGGCCACGAGGAAGGTGGACAGTTAAGCGAACAGGTGCGAAGACATCCGTATTCAGTGATCCTTTTTGATGAGATTGAAAAAGCACATCCGGATGTATTTAACATTTTACTGCAGGTATTAGATGATGGACATATTACAGATTCTCAGGGTAGAAAAGTTGATTTTCGGAATACGGTCATTATTATGACGTCGAATGCAGGCGCACAGGCGATCATTGCTCCCAAAAGGCTAGGATTTGGCAATAAGGAGAATCAAGAGGAAGATTACAAGCGTATGAAGATGAATGTTATGAATGAGATCAAGCTTGTCTTCCGTCCGGAATTCCTGAATCGAATTGACGAGATCCTTGTATTTCATCCGCTAGGTGAACCGGAACTTAAAAAGATTACGGGAATGATGTGCCAGGAGGTGGTCAAGCGTGCAAAAGAACAGCTGGATATTCATTTGACGGTGCGTGATTCTGTGAAAAAGCTGATTATGGAAAAAGGAACCGATAAGAAATATGGAGCAAGACCGTTAAGACGTGCAGTACAAAGTGAACTGGAAGACAGTCTGGCCGAGGCAATTCTCGCAGGTGAGATTAAGCGTGGTCAGGAAGTCGTTGCCGGCGTATCGAAAAAAGAAATAAAATTTGAGGTCAAGACTACCAAATAAAAATAAATTGATATATAATAATGAATACAAATGAACCTTAGGAGGAAAGAGCTAATGGCAGCAGTGAAAGAGCTATTAAGAGCTGAAGCAGACGGAGCACTTGGTTTTGGAGACTATACTCTGAGCAGCAAGACAAAACTGGACGGATTTGAATTCCAGGGAGATGTGTATAAGGTAAAGACATTCTCTGAGATTACAAAGTTGGAAAAGAATGGTATGTTCGTATACGAATCCGTTCCGGGAACAGCAGTAGAAGATTTTAAAGCTTCTGAGAGAGAGGTTTCTTTTAAAGTATCCGGTACTGAGGATGCGCAGATTACACTGGAGCTGGAAGCAGACAGCGAATATGTTGTGTATATGGACGATGTGAATGTCGGCGATATGACAACGAACTTAAGCGGAAAACTGAGCGTGAGCGCAGAACTTGATCCGAATAAAGAGATTGAGATCAAGATTATCAAGAAGTAAATACGCAGAACATCGGGGGGAGCTCGCAGAGGCGTAGCTTCCCCTTTCTGGTAAAATGGAAATAAAAAAGAAATGATAAATCAAGGTTTAAGAGTGGATTTATAAGTAGAAGTATAAAAAAGATGTAAGGGAATCGTACATGGCAAAAGGTAAAAAAAGTATATTTTTCTGTCAGAACTGTGGACATGAAGAAAGCAAATGGCTTGGGCAGTGCCCGATGTGCAAGGAATGGAATACATTTGTAGAAGAGAAAGTTTCAGTAACAAGAGGAAATACGGCTGCAGTGCAGCAGGTAAGGGATGCGAAAGATGCGAAGGTAGTGACACTTTCCAGTATTACGACTGATGACGATGAGCGGATGCAGACGGGGATTCTGGAACTTGACCGAGTGCTTGGTGGTGGAATCGTGCCTGGATCGCTTGTGCTGGTGGGAGGGGATCCGGGAATCGGTAAATCAACACTTCTCCTGCAGGTATGTCAGAAGTTATCAGGACAAAGCCGTAAGATATTATATATTTCCGGGGAAGAATCGTTAAAGCAGATTAAACTGCGTGCGAATCGGATGGGAACATTTTCTGAGAGTTTGTTTCTGTTGTGCGAAACGAATCTTGGAATTATACGTCATGTGATAGAAGAACAGCATCCAGATATGGTCGTGATCGACTCAATCCAGACGATGTATAACGAAGAGGTCGCGTCGGCACCGGGAAGCGTGTCTCAGGTGCGTGAATCGACCAATGTATTTATGCAACTTGCAAAAGGACTTAATATTTCAATATTTATTGTAGGACATGTGACAAAAGAAGGCACAGTTGCAGGCCCACGCGTATTGGAACATATGGTGGATACAGTGTTATATTTTGAAGGAGACAGACATGCATCTTACCGGATTCTGCGTGGGGTGAAGAATCGTTTTGGATCTACGAATGAGATTGGCGTGTTTGAGATGCAAAAAGGTGGCTTGGTGGAGGTAGAGAATCCGTCCGAGTATATGTTATCAGGAAAACCGGAAAATGCATCGGGTTCTGTTGTGGCATGTGCAATGGAAGGAACAAGACCGATGCTCATGGAAATTCAGGCACTTGTATGTAAGACGAACTTTGGAATGCCGAGACGTACGGCAGCAGGGCTTGATTATAACCGAGTCAATCTTCTGATGGCAGTTCTGGAAAAACGTATGGGAATGCCGCTTTCCGCGTATGATGCATATGTGAATATTGCAGGAGGAATCCGGCTGAATGAGCCGGCAGCAGACTTAGGAATTGTGATGGCGATTGCATCAAGCTATAAAAATCGCCCAATTGATGAGGATACCATCGTGTTTGGCGAAGTAGGATTAAGTGGAGAGGTGCGGGCCGTGACCATGCCGGAACAGAGAGTATCAGAAGCAAAAAAACTGGGATTTAAAAGATGTATTGTCCCTGCAGTTTCCATGAAGACGATTGGAAAGATGGAAGGAATAGAGATACTAGGAGTAGAAAATGTAAACCAGGCTATGAATCTTGTGTAACGGCTGAAAGAGATAGGAACAGGAGGGTAAAAGATGGCGTTAAAAGACTATAATAAAGCATTTCGTTATGGGAAAAAAGAATATGAGAGCCGACTTCTTGCAGGGAGGAAGCCGACTTTGGAATCTTTGGACGAAATATTACCAGATGAGGCATTATCAACAGAATCACTGGGACTTGTTCAGATTCCGATCGATCAGATAGTTGGAACAAGATATAGTGGTAGAAGCAGTGCATTTGCAAGTAATTTTATGCCGATATTGGAGAGTAATACGGAGTTTGCAATCAAATGGGCAAAACTCAGCACTTCTCATGAAAAGGAAGGAATTCATGAGCCGATCAAGGCGTGGGAGTATATGAATAAATTCTATGTAGAAGAGGGAAATAAGCGTGTCAGTGTCATGAAATTTTTTGGTGCAATTTCAATCCCGGGAACGGTAACGCGTATTCTTCCGAAGAAAACGAATGATAAAAACGTAAAAATTTATTATGAATTTGTGAATTTTTACAGAGTGTCTAAAGTAAATTATATTACATTTTCAGAAGAAGGACAGTATGCACAGCTCATAAAAGAGATGGGAAAACATCCGGATGAGTACTGGACAGATGATGACAGACTGATTTTCAGTTCTGTGTATGCAAGATTTACAGCGGCATTTCATGCACAAGGTGGACAAGAACTGGAAGTTTCATCAGCAGAGGCATTCCTTTCATTTTTACATCTATACAGTTATGAACGAGTGGAAGAAATGTCAGTAGAAGAAATTAACGAACTTGTGAAGAAAGCATGGGAAGAATTTGTTCTGCTTCAGTATAATGATGAGGAAAAAGTAGAATTGAAAATGACTCCGACAGAAGATAAGCCATCTCTGTTTGAAAAATGGCTTCCTCTCGGTGGCAATAAAGAACCATCTCATTTGAAAGTAGGATTTATCTATGCGAAGACACCACATTCTTCTGCGTGGACATATGGTCATGAACTGGGACGCAGGCATCTTGAGCAGACATTTCCAAATGAAGTCACGACTGTAAGTTATGAAAATGTAACAGAAAAAAATATAGCATCAGCCATGGAGGAAGCTATTCATGCGGGTTGCAATATTATATTTACGACAACTCCGACATTTGCGCAGGAAAGTTTAAGAGCGGCAATTACACATCCGGAAGTAAGAATCTTAAACTGTTCTTTGAATACGACGCACCGCTACATCCGGACTTATTATACTCGTATGCATGAGGCGAAGTTCCTGATGGGAGCAATTGCAGGGGAAATGGCTGAAAACGATAAGATTGTCTATATTGCGGATTATCCGATTTTGGGAACAATTGCACAGATTAATGCATTTGCGCTTGGAGCGCAGATGACAAATCCAAGAGCGAAGGTGTATTTAGAGTGGTCTACGCTGAAAGAGCAGGATATTGAGAAAAGAATTGACGAGATAGATCCGAATTGTATTTCGGGAAAAGATATTATCGTACCAGATGATAACAATCATTTTTATGGAGTATATCATCGAGAAAGTGGCGGAGGTGAGCAGAAGAATCTTGCAATGCCACTGTGCCACTGGGGAAAATTCTATGAAGAACTGATCCGTACAATTATGGCAGGAAACTGGGAACAAGATAACGATGTGGAAAAAGCAATTAATTACTGGTGGGGAATGCCGACAGGGGTAGTAGATGTTATTTGTTCAAAAAAACTTCCGGCGGGTACAGTCCGGCTGGTCAATGTATTAAAGCATAATTATAAAACGGGACAATTTCATACATTTACAGATCAGATGTATGCACAGGGACATATACTTAAGGAAAAGAAAGGTGAAACGCTGTCTCCGGAAGAAGTAATCGAGATGGACTGGCTGGCAGAGAATATTATAGGAAGAATACCAAAGATTGAAGAATTACAGGAGCAGGCCAAACCGGTTCTTACACAACAGGGGATTGAGACGAGGAAGGGATAAAGAACAATGCGAATAATGGTAATTGCAGATGAAGAGTCGAAATACCTTTGGGATTTCTTTGACAAAAGCAAACTGGAAGGTGTGGACTTAATTATATCCTGTGGTGATTTGAATCCAAATTATCTGTCTTTTCTTACAACATTTGCAGCTGCTCCGGTACTGTATGTGCATGGAAACCATGATGAAAAATATGATCGTATCCCACCAGAAGGTTGTATTTGCATTGATGATAAAATTTATGAATTTGAAGGCTTGCGAATTTTAGGACTTGGTGGTTCCATGCGTTATAGTGGTGGGAAATATCAGTTTACAGAACGCGGAATGAGGAAAAGAGTGAAGAAACTATGGTTTCAATTGCTAAAACACCGTGGTTTTGACATTCTGGTCACACATGCTCCGGCATATCAGATCAATGACGGAAGAGATTTGCCACATCAGGGATTTCAAGTATTTATAGAGCTGATAGAGAAGTACAGTCCGAAGTTCTTCGTACATGGACATGTACATATGACTTACGGAAGGCAGCATAAGAGATGTGATAAATATAAAAACACACATATTATCAATGCATATGAAAGATATGTATTTGATTATGAAGATGATGAGATGAGTCCATTGAAGTTTGGAAAAATCGTAGGACAACAATAAGTTTAAGGCTGGCACGTAGTATTTTAGTGAAATGCTACGTGTCAAACTGCGTTTAATGGAAACTCTTCTCGCAAAATAAGATACTTTAATTGCAATTTTGGGTATTAATTTGGGGGAAATGTAATTCAAACTGCAAATATGAACAAGTAAAGCGAAATGTGGTAACTAAAATTGTGTAAATTGTGTAAATAAAATAAATAATAAAAACAATATTGACAATTCTGGACAGGCATGATATATTATACAAGCTGTCGCGTGAGACAAGACTGGAAAGTGCTTAAG
>NZ_JAJCNF010000079.1:0-680 GCF_020560945.1 Dorea sp. 210702-DFI.3.125 | reverse complement strand
ATGTACGCAGATAGGCTGTTTTGGTGTAGCGTCTCGGTATCATTTTTAAGGTTTTCCCTCTGTATGCCCCTTTGGAAAGTGCGGCAGTATTGCAGTCAGGGAATGATACCTCACGCTTATTTGTCACTTCCCGGTACGGTTTCGGAGCCTTTTGCCATCCATTCAAAGAAAGCAATCTTGCTGACCTTGATAAGCCTGCCCCTGCGGAACGCCGGAAAGCCGGGGGTGTGTACCAGCTCATAGGCGCTCGCTCTTGAAATTCCCATAATCCGCTGGATGTCCGCCACATCCAGAACCAGCGGTAAATCCTCGTAGCTGTTCAATCTCTTTTTATCGTTCATTCTGTTCCTCCCATAAATCAAATAGGTTAAAATGCTTCCTGTTGCCGTTCTCCCCAAAATCCGTTTTCCTGCCCCATTCCTGCGGTGTTTCCCTGCATTGGTGCGCCGGATGCGTCACTTCTCCTGCCGGTCATATCCTTTTTGGACGGTCATTCACTTGTCAAAGTACTGTTTGGTACGAAATTACCAACTGCAATCATCATAGCGGACTATTCTTGACAAAACAATGCTTCTGCGATACCATGAGTGTAACGGATATAACTGAATTATATAATTACCATAATCAAAGGCAGGGGATAGGGATGGAGAATCAGTTTATACGGCATGAGCCATGTTTTG
>NZ_JAJCNF010000078.1:0-687 GCF_020560945.1 Dorea sp. 210702-DFI.3.125 | reverse complement strand
CTGTTTCATAACAAAGCCATATTCTCCAACAAGCTCTTTTACTTCAAAAGAATCTATGTCACAATTCTGTTTTGCAATCAGTTTTTGCAAAATCGCTTCTATCCGTTGGTTATAGCTTTCTGCAACTTCTTTGCTGACGGGAGTTCGGGCAACAGACAGAAACTTGTCCTTTCCACCATACCATTCAACTACCTTTGCATAGCCTTTCTGCATTTCTTCCGAAGATACGACTTCCATATAATGCTTTTTCCATTGTTCAATGCTACCAAATTCTTTAATTGCAATGTTTCTCATATTCTCCGGCATATGCTCAAGCATGGTTTGGAACATTTCTTCTACTTCTGTTTTTGTAAAAATTGTAAAATCCATTTTGTTCTCTCCTTTCAGAATGTCATCAATGCTGGCAATCAGACGTTCCATTCGTTCTTTCTTTGTTACCAACATTTTTCGCTGTACTTGTAGAATCTGATTTCTTTCAAGAGCCGGATTGTCCAAAACAGCTTTGATTTCTTTCAAGGAGATATCAAACTCACGGAAAAATAAAATCTGTTGTAATGTTTCCAGTGCCTTATCGTCATAAAGCCGGTATCCCGCATCACTTTTTTCTGTTGGCTTTAACAACCCGATTTCATCATAATAGTGAAGCGTGCGAACGCTGATACCTGTTAAATCTGATATTTCTTTTAC
>NZ_JAJCNF010000077.1:0-727 GCF_020560945.1 Dorea sp. 210702-DFI.3.125 | reverse complement strand
TACTTGATAAAGTGGCAGGCAATGACTAAATAAAACTTTCCCTTATTTCCCTTACGATTATCTCATAAGGGCAAAAATAAGGGAAAATACATATCGTTTCGCTAATGCACAGGCTGGAAAGCCTGTAAAATAGGGAAAGTTAGAAATATATTTCGGCAAACTTGAATTTGTAAATATCATTTTACATTTTTATATGAAATCACAATATGACTTGGTGCAAATAATACTGATGCAATAATCAATAGCACTGACCTACTCATAATCCCACTAAATAAGAACAACATTGAAGGAATAATAGAAAGTGCTAATGCTCTGAAAACGCTGTTTTTCTTAAAACATATAATCCAAATAGCACAATAAAGCATTACCAATATGGTATCTACAATCAGATATAGTGCAAATGCTTCGTCAGACCACCACCCGAACCAAGTTCCCGGAATATTGATTATCATGAATCCGAAACAACCCAATCTCCCTACTTGTTCTGTGACCTCAACATATTTATTATTCCACTTATTATCAAATCCATCTTTGCACTTAATCGCAAATACAACATTGGGTATCATAATGACTGCAATAAAAATCAGCCCAAAAACATTAAACCATTCCATATTATCTACCATCACAAACTCTGATTTGTATTTCTGTTTGTTTTAAAAATGGGCAACTCCGATTGGAATTGCCCACTCATTGCACTAATTATGCGATTTTTTCTTGCTTGCACCGA
>NZ_JAJCNF010000076.1:0-750 GCF_020560945.1 Dorea sp. 210702-DFI.3.125 | reverse complement strand
TTACCTATCCACCTTACTTGGTTATGCCCTCGACCTATTAGTAACAGTCAGCTCCATGTGTTACCACACTTCCACCTCTGTCCTATCTACCTCGTCGTCTTCAAGGGGTCTTACAACTTTCGTTGGGATATCTCATCTTGAGGGGGGCTTCACGCTTAGATGCCTTCAGCGTTTATCCCGTCCCGGCTTGGCTACTCTGCTATGCTCCTGGCGGAACAACAGATCAACCAGCGGCCAGTCCATCCCGGTCCTCTCGTACTAAGGACAGCTCCTCTCAAATATCCTACGCCCACGCCGGATAGGGACCGAACTGTCTCACGACGTTCTGAACCCAGCTCGCGTACCGCTTTAATGGGCGAACAGCCCAACCCTTGGGACCTACTTCAGCCCCAGGATGCGATGAGCCGACATCGAGGTGCCAAACCACTCCGTCGATGTGAACTCTTGGGAGTGATAAGCCTGTTATCCCCAGGGTAGCTTTTATCCGTTGAGCGATGGCAATCCCACTTTATACCACCGGATCACTAAGTCCTACTTTCGTACCTGCTCCACCCGTCGGTGTCGCAGTCAAGCTCCCTTCTGCCTTTGCACTCTTCGAATGGTTTCCGACCATTCTGAGGGAACCTTTGAGCGCCTCCGATACCCTTTCGGAGGCGACCGCCCCAGTCAAACTCCCCACCTGACATTGTCCCCCGACCTGATAAAGGCCGCTGGTTAGAAACCCAGTACTGCAAGGGTGGTATCCCAACA
>NZ_JAJCNF010000075.1:0-754 GCF_020560945.1 Dorea sp. 210702-DFI.3.125 | reverse complement strand
AGAGCCAGATACCGTCTGGATTGTGTGGGTAAATGGCTATGATGAACGAAATGGAATACAGAACAATCGGTTCGGCACTTGCCGGGGGTTATCGTGCAGCGGTCTATTGCAGACTGTCAAAGGACGATGACCTGCAAGGCGAAAGTGCCAGTATCGCAAACCAGCGTGATATGCTGGAAAAATACTGCGAAAAGCAGGGATGGGAGGTTGTGGCAGTCTATCAGGACGATGGCTTCACAGGTCTTAATATGGAGCGTCCTGATTTACAGAGAATGTTGAGAGCCATTGAGCGCAGGCAAATCAACCTTGTCATCACGAAAGACCTCAGCCGACTGGGGCGTAACTATCTGCAAACCGGGCATTTGATTGAGGACTTTTTCCCAAGAAACGGTGTCCGCTATATCGCCATGAATGACGGTATCGACACCCTGCGGGATAACAACGATATTGCCCCGTTCAAGAATATCCTGAACGAGATGTACAGCAAGGATATTTCCAAGAAAGTCCATTCCTCTTATCTTCTGAAAGCGCAGAAAGGACAGTTTACCGGGTGTCTTGCCCCGTTTGGGTATCGGAAAGACCCGGAGGACAAAAACCATCTGCTCATTGACGAGGAAACCGCCCCGATTGTGCGGCTGATTTTCGGATATGCCCTAAACGGTCATGGTCCGAACTATATCCGCAGACGGCTGGAGGAAGAAAAAATCCCCTGCCCCACATGGTGGAACCGGGAACGGGGGCTTCGCAATACCCG
>NZ_JAJCNF010000074.1:0-874 GCF_020560945.1 Dorea sp. 210702-DFI.3.125 | reverse complement strand
TCCCTTAATTAAAGATATTGTTGGGTAAAAAAGAAAGGTCAGTCGATTTTGCCGATGAAGCGGTAGTAGATTTCTACTTCCTGTTCACGGCTTCCGTCCTCGCCCTTGACAGCTTCGTGGACGGTTATTTTTTCAATTAGAGTGTTCAGAAGTTCGGCGGTCAGCTCCACAGGGTTGACATACTGTTTCATTAGGGCAATCCACTTTTCAGCATCCGCTGCGGTCTGTACGGCGGCTTCCATCGTTTCGTGAAGCTGTCTTATTTTTGTTTCAAGCTCCTTTTGCTCGTTCTGGTACTTCTCGGACAGCATATTGAAGTTATACTCGGTTATGCGTCCGGCAGACCAGTCCTCATACATTTTAGCAAACAGCCCATCAACCTCGGCTTTACGCTTCTCTGCCTTTTTCAGCTCCGCAGCCTGCTTTTTCTTTGCAGAGTTTCTTTCCCTGTCGCTGGCATTGAGCAGGCGTTTCAGTAGCTTGTCCTCGTCTTTCTGTGCCAGCATAGACCAGTATTGCAGTCTTGCAAGTACATAGGCATACAGTACATCATAGCGGATATAGTGCATGGAACACTGGCGTAATCCCTGTCCGTTTTTGCTGCAATGGTAGTACCCGTATGGGTTTTTGTTCTGCTTGTTTTCCCCATAGGCTAAAGACCATCCGCAGTCTGCACATTTTATCAATCCTGCGAAAATCTGTGTCGTACCGTTTCTGCGTTTCCTGCGTCTGCTTGCAATCAGCTCCTGAACTTTTTGGAACACTTCTTCGGAAATGATGGCTTCGTGGGTATTTTCCACACGATACCATTCTTCCTGCGGCTTCCGCACCTTTTTCTTGTTCTTGAATGAAATGTTGCTCTGCTTGTTGTGAA
>NZ_JAJCNF010000073.1:0-903 GCF_020560945.1 Dorea sp. 210702-DFI.3.125 | reverse complement strand
AAACGAGCGAACAAAGCTAAGAAACTTATCCGGGAATTGATACAGGAGGAAACAGATGGTAAAAGCCATAAAAGTAATGCTGATACCAAACAACGTACAGAAAACTAAGATGTTTCAGTACGCAGGTGCTTCAAGATTTGCTTATAACTGGGCTTTGGCCAGGGAAAAAGAAAATTATGAAAAAGGTGGCAAATTCATTTCAGATTCAGAACTCAGAAAAGAATTTACAAAGCTCAGACATTCTGATGAATACGCATGGCTGCTGAATATTTCAAATAATGTAACCAAACAGGCAATCAAAGATGCCTGTACTGCGTATAAGAACTTTTTCAAGGGTTTGCAAAAATTCCCAAGATTCAAGTCCAGAAAGAGATCAATGCCGAAGTTCTATCAGGACAATGTTAAGATACAATTCAGTAATACCCACGTTAAGTTTGAAGGCTTTTCTTCCAGCAGGAAAGCAAATAAGCAGAAAATGAATTGGGTAAGACTTGCAGAACATGGACGTATTCCAACAGATGTTAAATATATGAATCCGAGAATATCCTTTGACGGATTGAACTGGTGGATCAGTGTATGTGTGGAATTTCCTGATTGCAAGGAAACACTTAATGATGATGGAGTTGGTATAGACTTAGGAATCAAAGATTTGGCTGTCTGCTCTGATGCTGTTAAATATAAGAACATTAATAAGAGTCAGAAAGTAAAGAAACTAGAAAAACAGAAACGCAGATTACAGCGTAGTATCTCTCGTTCTTACGAGAAAAATAAGAAAGGAGAAAGTTACTGCAAAACCAATAATGTAATCAAAAAGGAAAAACTTTTATTAAAACGAAATCACAGATTAACAAACATCCGTAAAAACTATTTGAATCAGACCATATCTGAGATCGTAAATCGAAA
>NZ_JAJCNF010000072.1:0-937 GCF_020560945.1 Dorea sp. 210702-DFI.3.125 | reverse complement strand
CTAAGCATCATGCGCTGGGTCTGGATACTGCCGCTTTCCCCCTGTAATTCATCGTCACGGCTCAATCTCAAATATAGTGCAGTGTTATAAATCGTTGTATTATATGGTTGTTTCACGGTTAAAAATCCTCCTTCTAAAAGAAACAACCCACGCTTATACAATACTCGCTGGTACAAGTATATCATAAGCGTGGGCTGATTGACAGTCGTTATTCCGTATTTTTTCAGGAAGCGGCGGCAGCGTGCTGGATCACATCTTCCAGTAGACTGTCAAGCGGCTTCCCATCCTGTGCGAAATGCTCCGATACCTTGATACGGACTTTCCCCATGACAAAATACTGGGTGCCGTCTTTTTCGGTAAGCAGGGTGCCGCTGTTTTCGTTGTTGCTCTCGTTTTTGTTTTTTGCCATAGGCAGTTACCTCCATAAATGAAATATGCCCGACAAGGGAATGTCAGGCAGGTGTACAGCCGCAGACTGTCTCCGTGTCAACCAAACCGTGTCAACCGGCAGAAAAGACTTTGAAAACAATCCATAGGCGCTCTATTATTACTTTTTACTTTTTCTTTGATTTCTTGGTTGACATGGTTGACAAAGGAGAGAAATACCCCAAATATCAGGCTTTTCTCCGTCAACTGGCTGTCAACCAAAGCGTCAACCAAACTGTCAACCGGTGGCTTTTCAGAATGGCAGTTCCATTTGCCGGGCTTCTTCTTCCGTGATTTCCTGAAAACCGTCCCCCTCCGGCGGAGCTTGGTTGACACGCTCCCAGCCTTTTTGAGAACCGTATTTCTTATACCGCTTCGGGCTTTTGTAGGCTGCCCAGCCCTGAATGATGCCGCCCGCAATGCCGGTATTCATAATCTCGCAGATTGCCCGTGTCTCCCAGTCTGCCGGGGAATTTAAGTTCCCCAGCGCTTCCTCATAAAGCTGCTTGGA
>NZ_JAJCNF010000071.1:0-991 GCF_020560945.1 Dorea sp. 210702-DFI.3.125 | reverse complement strand
GAAAAGTAGTTGGGAGGTACTTCATGCGAAAGCAGTTGAAGACAAGTTCGAAAAGAGTTTGGAAACGAATTCGAGTAGGCTTGTCGTTCGTTATGTTTTTGTAAATGGCCTCGTCAAACGGTGGAGAGAGTCGCTAGGTGATCGTCAGATCTGCCTAGTCTCTATACAGCGTGTTTAATTGACATGGGTTGATGCGTATTGAGAGATACAATTTGGGAAGAAATTCCCAGAGTGTGTTTCTTTTGCGTTTAACCTGAACAGTCTCATCGTGGGCATCTTGCGATTCCATTGGTGAGCAGCGAAGGATTTGGTGGATTACTAGCTAATAGCAATCTATTTCAAAGAATTCAAACTTGGGGGAATGCCTTGTTGAATAGCCGGTCGCAAGACTGTGATTCTTCAAGTGTAACCTCCTCTCAAATCAGCGATATCAAACGTACCATTCCGTGAAACACCGGGGTATCTGTTTGGTGGAACCTGATTAGAGGAAACTCAAAGAGTGCTATGGTATGGTGACGGAGTGCGCTGGTCAAGAGTGTAAAAGCTTTTTGAACAGAGAGCATTTCCGGCAGCAGAGAGACCTGAAAAAGCAATTTTTCTGGAATTTCAGCTGTTTCCAAACTCAATAAGTATCTTCTAGCAAGAGGGAATGGGTGGGAAAAAAAAAAAGAGATTTCGGTTTCTTTCTTTTTTACTGCTTGTTGCTTCTTCTTTTAAGATAGTTATCTGGTTGATCCTGCCAGTAGTCATATGCTTGTCTCAAAGATTAAGCCATGCATGTCTAAGTATAAGCAATTTATACAGTGAAACTGCGAATGGCTCATTAAATCAGTTATCGTTTATTTGATAGTTCCTTTACTACATGGTATAACTGTGGTAATTCTAGAGCTAATACATGCTTAAAATCTCGACCCTTTGGAAGAGATGTATTTATTAGATAAAAAATCAATGTCTTCGGACTCTTTGATGATTCATAATAACTTTTCGAATC
>NZ_JAJCNF010000070.1:0-1557 GCF_020560945.1 Dorea sp. 210702-DFI.3.125 | reverse complement strand
CCTAAAAGCTTGACAAAACTTCACAAAAGTGTGGCGAAGCCATTTGAATATATTCTTTTTTAGGAGGTTCAAATGGCAAATATTTCTTTTATTGTAAAGCAAAAACTGGAGTCTGCTATAAAAATATTATGCAGAGATTTTTCATCACACGTAAAGCGTCCGGGAAAAGACTTTTCTAGGAATCGTAAACTTCCATTTGAAGAGGTGATTCGATTCCTTCTCCCTCTGCAAGGACAATGTATGGATCAGGAATTATTCCGCCACTTTTCAAAGAAACCACTCTTCTTTTCAACAGACTATTCGGGTATTCCGCATAGTTCCGCTATGATTCAGGCTCGGCAAAAACTTTCAGATTCTGCAATGCCGGCCTTGTTCCATTCGTTTACAGAGACTTGTAAAAAAGGTGCGCTTTTCCAGGGTTACCAACTTCTGGCAATAGATGGTTCCCAGTTTTCTGTCCCGGAAAATCTAAAAGAACCACTATGCTGGCGTAAGATACCCAATATCTCAAAGGGAAGAAATGTGATACATTTAAATGCTATGTACCATCTTCAGAGTGGTATTTTTGAAGATGTCGTTTTTCAGCCAATCTGTGAATGTAATGAGCATAAAGCCCTGGCTCAAATGGTAGACCGCCGGTCTTCTGCGTTTCCTGCTATTTTTATGGCTGATCGGGGATACGAAAGTTATAATACTTTCGCCCATATAGAACAAAAAGGGGATAAATACGTGGTTCGGGGAAGAGAATCAGGTACAGGTATCTGTTCTGGTCTGAATCTTCCTGATACAGAAGAATACGATATCGAAAAAGAACTTTATATCTGTAAAAAACATAGCAAAAAAGTAAAAACAAACCCACGAAAATATAAACGAATTCGCAGTGATGCAACATTTGATTTTTTCACAGACGATTGTGAGGAATATCGATTAAATCTTAGAATTGTAAAAATAAAACTCTCTGAAACCACAACTGAAGTACTGTTTACAAATCTTTCTAAAGAGAAATTTTCGGCAGATGATTTAAAACGGTTATATCATATGCGCTGGGGAATTGAAACTGCATTTGACCAGTTAAAATATGCGCTTGGCGCTGCATCTGTTCATTCTAAGAACTCAGAATTAATCATACAAGAATTGTATGGAAAGCTAATTATGTTCAATTTTTGTAAAACTATAGTTGGTGGAATTGCGGTAAAACAGCAGGAATACTGGAAATATGAATATAAATTGAATATAAAAATGGCAATGTGTATTTGTAGAGAATTCTGGTGCTCCCAGACTTTAGCAGCACCAGAGGTTGAAAAAATGTTGCTGAACTATCTTGTCCCCATAAGGGATAACCGGACTTTTCCACGAGATACGGTTAAAAAGTCAGCAATAGCATTCAATAGTAGGATAGCATAAGATTGTAAAAATGAAAATAGGAACCATGAGAAAGCAGGGATTTTTCGCTGCTTACTTGTAGTATCCTTGAAAAACAAGAAGCCTTGACAATCCATAAAAAAGAAGTGTCAAAGCCTCAATAATTACAATTTTATCCTTAACTTAATGACATTG
>NZ_JAJCNF010000007.1:0-105878 GCF_020560945.1 Dorea sp. 210702-DFI.3.125 | reverse complement strand
AAATATAGAGTTATCAAGGTTCAGCACACCTTATTGGTGTGGGAAGTTTGAGTTACTGATTGAAAATCACCTCAAGGATTGTACCTCCCGACGGATTGGACTTAACTGTAATACTGCCATCATGCACTCTCACAATCTCACGGACCAGTGCAAGTCCCAGTCCTACACCGCCAAGCTTTCGGCTTCTGGACTTATCCACGCGAAAGAATGGTTCAAATACACGCTCCCTGAGCTCTTTCGGGATTCCACTTCCTGTATCCGCTACTGATAGGTAAATGTGTTTTTGCTCCTTATATGCAGTTACTGTAACCTGTCCACCTGAATGATTATATTTTATAGCATTTTCAACAAGATTATATACTAGCCTGTAAATAAGAATATCACTTCCAACCATCGTTATATCCTTACATTTCCCAATAAGTTTTATATTCTTTTCCTGTGCAAGAGGTTCCAAATCCTCCAACACCTCATCAACAAGGTCATCCATGATAATTTGTTCATCCCGGCCTACCGTCTGAAGCTCACTCATATCGAGAAGTGTCTTTACCATCTTGCTTAGCCTGTCATTTTGTTCCGTCACCATCTTTATCATCTGTAAGGTGTCTGCATCACTGCCTGGATGCTGGGTGGAATGATATAGATCAAGCTGTACCTGCATTAAAGATAATGGGGTGCGAAGCTCATGTGCTGCATTTGCAGTAAATTGTCTCTGTACCTCAAATGCATCCTGAAGGCGTTCAAGCATCTTGTTATATGAAACACTAAGCTGATTCAGTTCTTTAATCTTGCTTTCTTCAATTCGCGAGTCTGCTAGATTTTGTATCTGCACCTCTTCTATTTTATCAGAAAACTCACGGAGTGGTTTGAGTGCGTGTCCACTTATAAAATATGTAGCTACCCCGCCAAGAATCGCCAATAAAGCTGAAATTATCAAACTGTTTTTTCTGTAGTCTTCTTTATTATTGTACACTTGAACAGAAAAATCATTTGCGAACTCATCCCACTTATCCTCTGGTATGCTAATATATATTTCTTCTGAATCATTTCCACTATTGTCTGCACTATCATCGCCCTGCGCATTAACAGCCTTCTGCAAAGAATCTATATAATACACACCATTTTTATAGACAAACATCGTCAGACACCCACATATGATTGCAATACACAATGTAGTGATACAGGTAAGTCTCCACTGCAGTGACATCTTTTTCATCGATCGGACTCCTCTCGTATTTTATACCCTTCTCCCACCTTGTTCATGATTACATCATGTCCAAGCACTGCTTTAAGCTTTCTTCTTAGTGAAGACATATGTACTCGGATAGCTCCACTAAAGCTATCCACAGAGGCATCCCAGACATGCTCCATCAATTCCTCCTGGCTTACCGGCCTGCCCAGATTAAGAAGCAGATATTCCAAAATACCTTTTTCTTTTCTTGTCAGGGAAATCTTTATTTCCTTTGCATATGCCTCACGCTTTATCGTGTCAAACTTAATATCGCCACTTTCCAGGCATACATCCTTTTGTACAAATTTCCTTCTTGTCAGACTTCTGATACGAGCCTCAAGCTCCTGTAGATGGAACGGCTTTTCCATATAATCATTCGCACCTGCATCCAGCCCTTCGACCTTATCTGCGATCTGCCCTCTTGCTGATAATATAAGAACCTTTGTCTCCTCATTGCTTCGTCTGAGTTCCTTTAGGATCTCCATCCCATCCATACCGGGCAGATTCAGATCCAGAACAACCAAATCATAATTTTCTGTCAGAATGCATTCCAGCGCTTCTTCCCCATCATAACAAGTATCCACCTCATACCCGGCATCATACAGACTTTTCGCAATTGCATCACATATTTGTTTTTCATCTTCAACTATTAATAATCTCAAAATCATTCCACCTGCTTCTTAACGAAAATTTCACACCAACTATTGTATAATACCGAAGTCAGCTGGTCAACAAATACAACAAACGAAAGGAGTAACAAAATCTTGAAGTGCAGAAAAATATCTCAATTTGTAATGCTCATCACGGGTATCTCTATGATTTGCTATGGTGCGTTCAGAGGTGAAGGAGATGTCGTGCTCGGCAAAGCAATAAAATTATGTCTGGAGTGTGTCGGAATTGGATAAGAAAACGAAATTACTATCAAAAAGAGTTGCCAAAATACGCGGATGGATACAGGCAGTTGCCACATTACTTACCAATATTCATATTCCCAATTTATTTAAGGGTAAAATATATCAAGGCAATATCAAAACTGTATGTGTGCCGGGATTAAACTGCTATTCCTGTCCTGCTGCGACAGGAGCCTGCCCCATTGGAGCCTTTCAGGCGGTTATCGGATCCTCCAGATTTAAATTTTCATACTACATAACCGGTTTTTTCATTCTGCTCGGTGTGACACTCGGAAGATTTATCTGTGGTTTTTTATGCCCGTTTGGCTGGTTTCAGGATTTACTTCATAAAATCCCTGGGAAAAAATTTTCCACAGCCCGGCTGAAACCGCTAAGATACCTGAAATATATAATCCTCATTGTTTTCGTTATCCTTCTGCCAATGTTTGTAACGAACTCTGTAGGGATGGGTGATCCGTTCTTCTGTAAATACATTTGTCCACAAGGTGTTTTGGAAGGAGCCATACCACTGTCACTTGGAAATACTGCTATAAGGTCTGCACTTGGAACACTTTTTTCTTTTAAATGCCTTATTTTAATTACAGTTGTTGTGTTGAGTATTTTGTTTTACAGGCCGTTCTGTAAATGGATCTGTCCTCTTGGAGCAATCTATTCATTATTTAATAAGATCAGCTTTCTTAATATTAAAGTTGAAAGCAGCAAATGTGTTGGATGCAACAAATGTTCAAAGGCATGTAAAATGGATATTGATGTGTGCAAGACTCCAAATCATCCAGAATGTATACGATGCGGGGCTTGTATCAAGGCTTGTCCAAAAGATGCGATCCAATATCAGTTTCTGGGAAAAACATGCCCCAAAAAAGAACAGCAGCAATCAACCATAAACAACCGGTAACTATTAATTTTATTACTATTATTTTAAGGAGCAATTATTTATGAAAACAAAAAGAACATTTCTCTCTATTTTAACACTTTGCATAGCATTATTATTTACAGCATGTAGCGGGAAAGAAACTGCAGGCACAGAAAAATCTCAGAATACCAAGACTGAATCCGGCTCAGAATCTGCAGACGATTCCAACTCTAAACTGAATGATTTATATCAGCAGGAAAATCAGATCTTCGCAGATCATGAAGATGTATGGAACAAAGCATTTGGCATGATGAGTAAAAGTGCTGCGGATCCAAATGGAAATTATGCGGATTATCTGGCTGACACTGTTGAATCAAACAAGGAGTCTTTTACAGATGACGAGCTGAAAACACTTACCGCTGATATTGAAACTATCCGAAAAATCGAGGAACAGATCGCTGAGATTGAAAAGAAAAATACAGGGGCTGATGACACCGATCAGAAAAACAGTTCCAAAGACGCATCTCCTTTCAAGAATTTCTCTGGTCAGGATTATGATGGAAATTCTGTTGATGAAAGCCTGTTTTCCAAAAATGCAGTAACTGTCATCAATTTCTGGTTCACCGGTTGCAAACCTTGTGTTGCCGAATTATCTAAACTTAACGAATTAAACGACGCAATCAAATCAATGGGGGGAGAAGTTGTAGGTATCAACACAGAAACCTTCGACGGAAACAAAACTGCTATAAAAGAAGCAAAGACTATTCTCGAAAACCAGGGTGCTAAATATCGCAATCTTTCCATTGACTCTTCTTCAGATGCAGGGAAATATGCGTCCGATATCATGGCATTTCCTACAACAATACTGGTCGATAGAAATGGTAATATTGTAGGTGATCCGATGCTCGGCGGAATTGATAATCAAGATAACTATGATACTTTGATGAAACAGATTCAGTCTGTAATTGATGCAGACAGCACAAACAAATAATTCCATTCAAAGACAGGATAAAACTACAGTTGTTTTATCCTGTCTTTTATTAAAAAACCCCAGAAACACAAAGTTCCTGGGGTTTGATATGCATTCTGTTGTTCCAAACAATTAACGTTTGCATAACCGAAAACAGCGGAAAAATCGAGCATATTTCAGACACAGCTACTGTGCCTTTTCTGCAGTGAGATTATTTTCTTCCACATCCTCCGTATCAAAACTGATGAATTGCATTTCTACTAACATCAATTAGATCTACAATTTCTCTCCGTTCAGGCATAGAACAAATTGCACCTTTTTTTGTTGTAACTAGAGCCGCACCTGCATTCGCAAAGATAAGCATTTCTCTCAAATGATCCTCTGTCAAGTTGTTAATATCGTGTTCCAAAATATATGCCAAGGAACACCCGCAAAAAGTATCTCCCGCTCCTGTTGTTTCTATCGTTGATACCTGAAATCCTTTTTCTTCTATCCTAAAGTCTTTATAGTAAGCTCTACTCCCCTTTTTCCCCATAGTAAGAAGAATCAATGGTATCTCATATTTATTCTGTAAATATAAGACTCCTTGGTCATAATCCTCTATTCCTGTAATAAACTGGATCTCATTATCGGATATCTTTAGAATGTCACATTGCTCAAATCCATATTCCATCTGCTTTTTTGCCTCTTCCAAGGATTCCCAAAGAGGCTCCCTCAAGTTCGGATCAAAAGAAATCAGAGATCCATTCTTCTTTGCAGCTTTAACAGCTTTTTTTGTTGCATTCCGAACATTTTCATGTGTCATGGACAAAGTACCAAAATGAAAAATCTTTGTAGACTGAACAAACGTGTCATCTACCTCGTCTTCTGTAAGCACCATATCTGCACCTGGATTCCGATAAAAGGAAAATGCTCTGTCTCCGTCTGGAAATGTATGTACAAATGCAAGCGTTGTGTTCACATTTTTATCTACTTTTAGTTCCTTTGATGAAATTCCCACTCGTTCGATCGTTTCCTTTAGCATCGCACCAAACATATCGTTTCCAACCTTTCCTATAAAGGCTGTTTTTTTTCCCAGCTTTGCCAACATAGCAAGCACATTGCATGGCGCGCCTCCGGGATTGGCTTCAAAAAGCATATTTCCCTGATCACTTGTTCCATTATTCGTAAAATCGACCAATAATTCTCCTAAAGCAATTACATCATACATTTTTACACCTCCGATACATCTGTTCCTTCCAACGTGTACATTTCATATTTCACATTCCCCTGTTGATGAATATCAGTACCTAGATTGTAAACACAATTGGATATTATATATTCTCCGTCATTTACAAAAACTTCAATTAGATTCGGATCCACATATACATCTATCTGGAATCCGTCTTTTAAATCAGGAGTGGAAAATTCTGTTTGCATTTCCCATGAAGTATCTACCAGCCTACCTCTGTCTGTATGGATCTTGTTTCCTTTTCTTGTAAATTGTCTACTTCTTCTTTTTCTGATTCGAAATACTTCTCTGTGTATTTTTGACATCTCTTACTAATAGCTGAACGTTATCATAAGCTAAGCCAAATTTAAAGAGCTTTTCACCTTGTTTATTATAGAAAATCGTGACCTTATCCCAACTGCTGCTTACATTTCCATCTCCATAATCTTTATAAAACTCTTCAGTTTTTTCATTGGAGAATGCAATGTCTGACAATTTATATTCTCTCTTTGTTAAGAAATATGAATACACAACTTTGCCTTTGTATCTTTCACATTTTCTTGTTAAACCATACAAAAAACAGAATAAAAATATAAAGAAAATAACTGTGATTCCAATACCAAAAATCATCGTATCTGTACCTGCACAAAGTGATATCACTCCAAAATACATCGTACACACCAAAAATAAGGCAAACATAACGATATAAAGAATTCTATATCTCTTCTTTAGCGATATTATGTATTTGGGTTTTTCCTCAGTCAATATATTAGATTCCTTTTTCATCTCCATCTATTTTTCTGTCCCCTTCAATAAAATATCTCATCCAAGTCGCGTATAGACACATCGCTTTTCCTATACCACTTTGCAAATTTTCGATATATCCTTGTCGGGGGAATTACCATACTTAGCAGCATCCATACACACATCCAAAAAATTCCTATAGTTGCACCAAAAGCACAGTAAATAAATTCTTTAAAAATAACAAGAAGAACAACTGATGGCACTATAAATCCAGCTAATACACCGATTAATTGAAACCAAAATGTAAATTTGTATGATCTTATAAATTTATTATAATTCTCCTCAAGTAATATTTCTTTTGCAAAATCCTTCATGTCCAAGTTCTGTCGTAGATTTTCTAATGAAGCATTCGCTTGGATTAAGTCTCTTTTCTGCATATTCCTCACTTCTCCTAATTTTTTCTGCCTATAAAATTATCTTGTTATAGTAATTACAATAGAGATTAGAATTGCCACTATAATACTAATTATTGGCCAGTGATTTTTTAATATATTTTTTCCAGTGTAAACTCTTCCGACTTCCATATAACCACTGATGATACCTGTACTGTTCATGGCTGAAAGCATGTCATCTGTAACACCAGGAATTACTTTTGTTATGACATTTATTCCATTTCTTCTCATGGCCACTTCCTCGATGCCCAGCATAGCTTGCAAAACCCATTCCTCAAATTCTGTTCGCTCTCTGTTGCAAAAATTAATGTGTCTGGTCATTAGCCCGACCTGAATTCTTCCGATAAAAAACATGATAAATCCAACGACAAATGCTACAGCCGGAACAATAAATTGAAAAACCGTAGGGAGGTCGCAAAGTATAAGAACAAACGAAGGAATCGCTCCAAATAACAAATCCATCCCCCAAAATGACAAATAGAATCCTTTGCGAAGTCTTCTCGTCACTTCTTCCGGTGAGTAAATAATCGTGCTTTTATCAGCTTTGTTCACAGTTTGAACAATTAACCATGTTGGAATTCCGATAAGAACCGATACTATAAGTAGTGGAATTATTATATCCATACAACAATCTCCTCCTCAAATCCTGATTTTCTCAATTCGTCAACTGGAAGTTGTCTGTTATAAAATATCAGCAACAAATTCCTCTATCAAACGATTCACCTGTTCGGGTTTGTCTGTATTGGAATTGTGTCCTGCTCCTTCGATCCACGTCAAAGGAATTTTCGTATTGCGATGCCATGCTTTGTTGTACCGTATACACGAACCAGCGTAATCTTGTGTGCCGCACATCAATAATGCGGGACACTTGATTTCATACGGCAGATTCTTTTCCATGGCCGCTGCCAAAATACGATAGCCATGTCCAGCAATTTGTGCATAGCGTTTCTGGTTTCCGTCATAAGTCAGCATCATTTCACGCATGAGGCTTCTACCATAGTCAGTCTTGGCAACGCCTTCCGACCCTGATTTCAGGAGCCATTTCCACGGATAATGAGCATATACCGGTTCCATCCGTTTCAAAAGCCAGATCTCAACTGCCGTCACATAGCTTCGTTGCAGCGGTGCAGAGTCAATGGAGACAAAGCCTGTCATTTTGTCTGGGTAAAGCTGCGCATAAGCCTGTCCCACATATCCACCCATAGACTGCCCGACAATAACAGGCTTTGTAAGTCCTTCTTGGTTTAAGATATCATCCAGCCATTTTGCCTTGTCGAACAAATCAAAATCAAACCGAAACGGCCATGAGGAAGCGTGTGCCGGTGCATCCCAGACGATAACATTATACCTGTTCTCAAAATACTGAATCTGCTTATCAAACAATCTATGGTCTGCCGTCAATCCCGGTAGAAGAACAAGCGTAATTGTATCCGGGTTTGACACGCTTGCCCAATAGTGAATCGTTCCGCATCGAGTATGATAAGTTTTTTTCCCCATGTTTACTCCCCTTTTCTCTAGAAAGTTTTTTCCCAGTCCTCATCTGTATATGAAACTTCTTCATTCATTAGATTTCCGCCAACTACTAATTTTCCTGTATCGACATTATAAATATTTAGATAAATTGAATAATCAGGATTACCATCTAATATCTGATACATGGCACAATATATAGATGTTTTTCCCACGCATGAAAAAGCTTTTTTAAATGAAAGCTCTTGATCATAGTACATATTAATAGTGTTATATGAATCATTACAACATACATCGTACTTCTGATTGATACCTGTTAATACTGCCTTTTGATCATCTATATGTTTTTCAACATATCCTTTCCAATACTCAATTTCTTCCTGAGTCGCAACCATATTAACTTGTCCATCAATACATTCGATTTTTTGATAATTTCCGTCACTGTTTTCTTTAAGATAGTCAACTAGTGCTTCTTCATCATACCCAGACAACGCTTCAAACTGTTCTGGAAAAACAATTTCTGTTGTATCCTCTAAAACTGTAGGGTTCTCTATTACACTACTTTCCTTTTCGTTTACAGATTCCGTCATAGTGTCTATTTCTTTACTACACGCCGTCAAGAAAGTGCATACTAACGCAACAACTAGTACGGTAAGGGTACGTTTTTTCATGATTTTTTCCTCCGTTTTTTGCTATTCTCTATATTCAAACAACATATCATAATCCTTAATTATGTTTTTGTGCTGTTCCTCATCAGTTAAGTAATATGCTGTATTCCAAGAATATGATAGATTGCCCATTCCTCAAAACGAACATCTATAATCTCTCCATTTTCTAGATAGTATCGAAATATCGTTGGAATCAAGTATTGTTCTGAAAACTCTTTATACAGAGCCAGGCTTATATCAGACCAAGATGGCATAGTTTCGATTGTTAATAAATCGTTGCTATGTAACACCTCTCTCCTCCTTATTCTCATGTAAAAGAAAAGCGTCTGATATTTCACAGACGCCTAATCTCTTAATATGGACAGCGGATCGGAATACACCGGTCAATCTTCAATGGCTATTATTTGCCCCCAATCAGGAAGTAGGCTGTCCCGTCTACTTTTACTTCGCTTACGCAGGCTTCTCTCCTACATATATTATATTGTGACTACGGTTTTTAGTCAATCAAATTTTTTTGCTTTTCTATATTTTCTATATTTTCTGTATTGCTAATCTCTATAGCATTCTTTCGCTTCTTGGTCAACATAAATGTTTGATATAGAATCAATCCATAGATGGCCATTTGTAATACTAATCTTACTGTGGTGTTCATTGACAAATACTGTTCTGCATACCTAATCATCTGATAATTATTGATTACAATTCGGATAATTCCCCAGATTGCTGCCACCGAAATCAAACGCGACCATATCTTATCATTCTTACAACGTATAAAATAGCAAAAGGATGCAATAGCACCTATGATGCTTGGAATTATTAAAGCAATTCCAACACAAACAAGTTGCCATGTTGCATATCTAATAATATTTTCAGATCCTGTTATACACATTGCACCAAAATACGCTACAATAACAACCCCCATCCTTTTTGGAGATAATGTGCCCTTTACAGCTTGATATAATCCATAAGTAAAAAATACAATCTGAATGATTATTCCCAATATATTAATCACAATAAGCTGAATATCACTGTAACCAACTGCCTGTGATTGCAACGGAAACCTAATTATCATATCAATTATTGTAATTAAGAATGAGAATACAATAAACGCATAGAGAGCAATCATTATATAATTTGCACTCTTTTTTTCTATTACAGGATTTCTTTCTACCAATTTTACCATATCTTTTCCAGCCAGTAGATCATCAAGACTTACATCCAGAATCTGAGATATTTTCTTTGTTGTAAGCAAATCAGGATATCTGTCACCACATTCCCATCTGGAAACAGACTGCCTTGTTACGTATAATTGCTCTGCAAGAGATTGTTGAGTCATTCCCTTACCTTCTCTTGCTCTTCTTAGTTGTTCGCCAAATTCGACCATATCAAATCTGCTCCTTTCATTTTGATTTTATCATCTGCAGATGTGATTATAGTATCACCTAAATCCAAAACAACATCAAGCACCACCTTAAATTATGGTGTCACCATTATGGTGCGTTGCTTCAATATCACTCAACTCCCTTAATTCTCTCAACAACAGTTCCATTCTTTTCCAAAACAATCCAAGTAAGCACTGGAACCATAGTACAAACCAGCAAACTGATTCCCAGTTGCGGCATATTGCCCTGTGCTTTTTCAATCTCATCTGCATCTTCAATTTTGGGTTCCCAGGAAAAGTCTTTTGCATTGTCATTTTCTTCTAATAACGCCAGGATTTCTTGTTCTGTATCTCTATCATATTCTTTGTGATATTTTATGCTGGTCTTAAGTGTAATTGGATGATTGGCAAATGTTTTCACCACCTGATCACAGGCTATAATCGTCGGTGGGTATCCAAGGAGTGCCGTATAATAATTCTCGTCCGTAATTCCTTCTATGGTAAAGGTTTTTGTCGTTTGTTGATCTTCATACAAAGCACATGTCACATTTTTTCCTATGATATCAGCATCTGCGAGATCCAAACCATTTCGATAAACAATGCATGCTTTTCCCGAACGGAAGTCCCCTTTATTGATCGGATGCTCAAGACTGTTATTTAAATAATCAAATTCCTGTTCATCAATTCCAATCAGAGAGGATCCAAAATTCTCAGGATGATTCTGATACTCGTCCTTTTCCTTACCATATGGAATGCTGTCTTCTGATTTTTCTTTGCATGCCGTATCATTTTGAATGACCATATCCGTATCCATATAATTTGACACTATGGTTCTTGCTGCCTGACTGTCCAGCATGGTCACAATACAAAGGTACACAGACAAACTGGCTGCCAAAGACAACAGTACCACCGCAGTTCTTTTCTTATCCTTTGTAAACTGCTCCATAGAAAGTCTTGCTATTACTTTCCCCTTTCCTGCTTTTCTTATCTTTATCTATTCACTTTAAATCTGACCACATAGTTACTGTGATTTTTGCTGCATACGTGCTGCATACTTGCTACATATCCACAAATTTCCACCACGTTTCTGGACATCCCATAAAGATTCGAGGGTAAAGAAAAACCCCAGAAACACAAGGCTTAATAGTGACAAGTAACTATTTTGTCGCAGAGAACGGTGTGACCCGAAGGTCACGCCGTTTTTCTGTGTTCATAGGTTGTTTGCGTGATGATAGGCTCGGAAATAACGGGAATATCTACATCGTCCACGAAGTTGAAGAAAATCTTCACTTTCTGCTTGCGCTTGCCGCTGGATTTGTCCGGGGCATAGACGATGATTTTCTTGATATACTCGTTCACGATGGTCTGTGTCAGCTCCTCCACATCCACATATTTCTGTGTCAGGGCGATAAAGGCATCCAGACCGTCGTTCATTTCTTCCCGCTGTTCCACCCATTCTTCGATAACTTCAATTTCGAGCTTTAACCGTTCCTGCTCCGCTTCATAGTCCGCAGACATCTTTCTGTATCTGTCCTGATTGAGATTTCCAAGAACATAGTCCTCGTACAGCCGGGCGATGATGACATCCAGATCGGCAAGGCGTTTCTTTGCCTGTTCCAGCTTCTTTTTGTCATCCCGGATGCTGCGCTCTTGGTCAGTCCTGCGGCATTGCAGCCATTCCTCCTGAAAACCGTCCACATCGCTTCGGATATACTCATTGACTGCCCGGATGCGTTCCAGAACGATTTCACGAAGCACATCTTCCCGGATATAGTGGGCAGTACAAGTACCACGGTTGCTCTTGTAGTTGTTGCAGACGTAGTGATCCTGCTTGCCCTCAAAGTTTTTGCTTGTGGCAAAGTGGAGCTTGCCGCCGCAATCGGCACAAAACAGAAGCCCGGAGAACAATCCCTGCCGTTCCGCTTTTGCAGGGCGGCGTTTGTTTTTCCTCAGTTCCTGCACCCTGTCAAACTGTGCCTGAGATACAATCGCTTCCTGTGTGTCCGGCAGATAAAACATATTCTCCGGCTCATTGGGAATCCGCTTTTTCAGCTTGTAGGACTTGGAATAAGTCTTGAAGTTGCAGGTACAGCCTGTGTACTCCTGCCGTTCCAAAATCCCTACAATGGACTGGTTGCCCCAGTGGTACGGTCTTTCCGGCATCGGCTTTTTCTTTCGCTTGGCATAGAGTGCCTTTGCAGTCAGAATCTACTTTTCTTCCAGAATCCTTGCAATCTGCTCCGGGCCTTTGCCGTCAATGCAAAGGTCGAAGATGAGCTTGACTACCGGAGCCGCTTCTTCATCCAGAATCCAGTGATCCTTGTCCTCCGGGTCACAGCGGTATCCGTAGGGCGGTTTGCCCATGTGCTTCCCACTGGTTCCTCTCTGCCGCAAACTGACACGGACTTTCTTGCTGGTATCACGGGGATACCACTCGTTGAACAGATTACGGATTGCGGCGAAGCCCTCGCTGTCTCCCCGGTTGCTGTCTACGCCATCATTTATAGCGATAAAGCGGACATCATAACTCGGAAAGATAATATCCGTATATTGTCCAACAGTCAGATAGTCACGACCAAAGCGGCTGAGGTCTTTGACCAGCCAGCAGCCCACAAGCCCCTGCTTGACAAGCTCAAAGCCTTCCTGCACACCGGGACGATTGAAGTTCGTCCCCGTATAACCGTCATCCACCAGAATTTTCAGGTTTGTATACCCGTGGTCACGGGCATATCGGGTTAAATACTCTCTCTGATTTGCGATACTGTTACTCTCGCCTTCCTGGGCATCCTCGTTGCTCAGACGGCAATAGAGAATGGTAATTTTCTGCTGATCCAACATAATATCCTCCTTCGGTGGTTGGTCAGCCGACAGTACCGTTGTGCATATTGGAATTATATCATGCTTTTGTGTCGCAGTCATTAACAAATCACCCCCTTGTCAGAAAAAATGAGCCGTTTTACCTTGTCGGTAAGTGGCTCATTTCCGTCACACTCCGTTTCAATCACATACCATGTGTTTCCGATCTTGCACTCAATGGTTTTGCAGAAAGAGGACTGTGCCGCTTCCCAACGCTTGCGGCATTCTTCCAGAAAATCAATAGGCGGCTCAAAAATCGGATCGAAGCAGGAGCAAATATCAATATAGCCGATGGCATCGTTGATTTCTTCCATCGGGGCATCTTCCATAATCATCTTGTTAATTTCCTCTACGGTTTTCTTCATAGGCAAATAGTTCCTTTCTTAAATTTCCATGTCCTGTCCACGATTGCGGGCAGGGTGTTTGTGTTCATACAGTTCCTTTCCCCTGGCGAGGATGGCATTGATAAAAGCCCAGACCTTTTCAGATGCAATCTCAATCGCATCCAGGAAAGGCTGGGCTTTCTGTTTCAGCTCCTCATAGTCTTTGTTCAGTTTTTCAAAACGGTCTTTCCATATCTTTGCGTTTTTATCTGCCTGCTCGAATTTCTGCTTGTATTTCAGCTTCTCAGACTTTTCCGCAAAGCTGCTGACCGCATAATCCTTTAGCGTGCGGCACTCATCCGCCGTCATGGTAACATTTCCCGTAATGGGATTTTTCTTGCCCATCGACTCAATCTCATGTGCAGTCATAGCAACAGACTTAGCAGCCTGAGTTTCCTTTTTCAGAGCTTCCAGTTTCTTTTTCTGCTTCTCCGTGGCAGCTTTGGCATCCGCTAAGCTCTGCTCGGCCTGTGTCACCTGTCCGGTCACAGCTTCCAAACGCTGCTGTTCGGCCTGTACCTTGAACTGTGTCACCGTCAGATGTTCCTCGGTACTGCCACGCTCTCCACGCTCCACATCGGTATATCCGGCGGCTCGCATGAAATTAAAAAAGTCATCCTGCAGCACACTGTAGGACGACTTCAAAATCTTTTTCCCTTTTGCGTTCAACATCGGATTTCCGTTTTCATCAAGAACGGGTTTGGATTCCCACTTCTTACTGCGGCTGACCTGTGTGATCGTTTCCTTTACCGTTCCCCGGAGGGATTCATCCTTGCATCGCTTCGACCACAGGATTTGTTTCTCCACCACCGGGATATAAACCACATGAAGGTGATAGTGGTACACATCCTCACCCAGAGCTTCCGACATTGCCCGGTTGCGCTCGTCGGCATGCATTACAGCGGAGAGGATATACTGCTCACCGCCCACAATCTCCACGGCGGCTTTGTAGGCATCGGCATAGAACTGTTTGGCATATTCATAGCCGCCGTGGTTGTGGAAGTAGGCAGAGTTTACATCAAACAGCAGCTCCCCATATTTCACCGCATCGGCTTTCAGACCACGGGTGGAGATAACACCATCTGCAATCATCTGATCGAACATGGCGGCATAGCTGTCGGTAGGTTTCTTGAAGTGGACATTGCGGTGGGTCTGGGTGGTATCAATATCTTGATTGGAGTAGCTGTCTTTTTCTCGCTCGTTATGCTCCTGAACTTTCGCCACATCGTCGAGGGTGGGCAAGTCCTGGTTACGGGCAAAGGTACGGTCAATTCCATCGTTTCTTGCCATAGGTTTTTTCCTTTCTTTCGAGAGTAGCAGACGGGCGGGGCTGCGGGGATGCACTTCTGCGGAAGTGTAATAACCCACTATAACACTTTCATCCATTCTGGCTGCAAAGTGCCGTGGGCTCTCCCGAGGGGGTGTGCGGTCACTGCGGTGACCTCTGCTGACCAAGGCAAAATGTCTGCAACTTTTCCCATGGTCAGCCCGTCTGCATGAAGCTGTTCTGCGGAACGTTTCTTGCAGACGTTGGCAGCGTCTTTCACTGCCATCCATAGGCAGCACTGCGGTGTGCCTATGGGGACGGGAGATGCGAGGGGCTGTTGCCGGGGGCATCACTTCTCCCGTCTTTGCTGCCATACAATGTCGCATCCCAGCACATCGGCAAGCTCCAATACTTCCTTGTATCGGATGCTTTCCCGCTGTAATTTTGCGGACAGGTTGGAAACGCTGTCGCTCCATCCGTACTCGTCCGAGAGCAGGTCAACAACTTCCTGCATGGTCATCCCAGCACGGATGATCTGTGCCTTGATTTCATTGCGTACATTCATATTGAAAAATCCTCCATAATTCTGTTTGTGGTTCGGTACAATCTCTGCACCCCAAAACGGAGCAGATACACCGAACAGTGAAAAATCTGCAATCTCTGAAATCCGTTCAGAATTTTGCTTGTGATGTCCTGTCCATATATGACCATATCCCGCTTTACTGTTTCGTGTGATTTGGTCTGGAAAAATGAAAACATCTATTGTTCCGTGAACAGGGTACACGGTTCAGAGAAGCACGATTTCGTGAAATAGCTTCGTCCTGCGGTCAAAAACTTTGCTGTTTCCATTGCCATTGATTTTCAATACCCGAAAACAGGTTGTCTCTGAAAGCCGTTGTTTCCTATAATGGGAGAAAACAGGGGTAAATGCTGCGTACATACGTACAGAGCATGACTGGCAAAATCAATCCCGCCATTCCTCCGGTACGTACGTACATGACGAAACATCGTAAAACCCATTTATATGAGGCCTTGCCACAGCTTCCACACCCATAAATCCCCACACCCGCCGTCCGGCAGAGTTGGTGATGTTGTTGCAATGTTCCAGATTGAATCTCCCGGCATTGGCAATCATGGCGTCGCTGAAGCTGCGGGCTTTCAGCGGTGCAAGGGAATTTTCTTCGCACCACATCCGGTAGATTTCATAGAAATCCTTGGAGCTGATGGACGCATCCGCTTTGCACCGGATGTATCCCTCCGATTCCATGAAATCAAAGATATTATTATTGTCACGCTTGACCGCTTCCCGATTTTCACGGATGCGGTCACTCTCCGAAAACTTAAAGTTGTTGGCAACGAGCCGCTGCAATCCTTCGAACGCCCACAGGAAGATGCCCTCAGCTTCGGCTTTCATCTTCTCAGCAAGGTCGGGATCGTCGGCTCTGCCCACGGGCTTTTCCTTGGTAGTCAGTACAAGCTGTCTGCGGTAAAAGCCGTCGCTGCGGTCATACAGGGCTTGCAGATCACCATTGCTGAATGCCAGCAACCGGGCAAACATCCAGCCCTGATAACTCTGCTTGCCCTTGCGTTCCAAGTCCATTTTGCCCTGTGCAGTCACGATGGATTTTACATAGTTGGTCTGACGCAGAGCTTCCATCCGCATATCATCATCCACGCACAGCAGGATGTGTTCCAGATCGGCACGGGCAAAACGGTTTTCAGAAATCTTCCCGATGCTGCCGTCTTTCATATTCGTGCCGAAGATGGTGGACAGCACCGCACCGATTTGGGATTTGCCCTCACCGCCGTTGCCCTTAATCACCATCATGCGCTGACCTTTGTTGGATGGAATCAGGCAGTAGCCAATGAACTCCTGCAAGGTGGGGATGTCCTCTGCATAGAGTAGTCCATCCAGAAAGTTCAGCCAGATCACCGGTGCAGGAGCATCGGGATTATAGCCGACAGGCAGACGGCTTCGCACGATAGCCGGTCTGCCTTCGGTGAAAGTGCCGTTCAAGAGCAGCGTACCGTTGGCAACATGGATGCGATCCTGCTCCGGAGGGAAGTCAGACACCTGCGCTTCCAGTTTCAGCACTTCCAGAATGTTGGTGATCTTCCGTGGGATGTTGTTCACGGCACAAAATTTCAGCTTGTCGTAAATCTCCCCACGCAGAGGAAGGTCATCCGTCACTCGACCATCGGGCGTGAAAAAAGCTCCGTTTGCGAAGATGATTCTGCGCTCATGCAGAAATTCTTCACAAAACAGAGCTTCGTTGATGTTCTGCCCGTCAAACCAGACAGGCAAATTCATATTAGGCGTTTTCCGGTTCTTCGCCACGGTGCGCCACCTCCTTTTTCTTTCGTGCGGTATACTCTTGCAGAAAAGCAATTTTGTCGTCCTGCATCAGCTTGTCCACCAATGCCACCCGTTCTTCCAGATCACCCACCGTCAGCACATCTGCCATATATTCGATATAGCAGTGCATCTGGCAGGCTTCCACAAAACGGTCATCCAGAGCATCTTCCGGTGTCTTGGGTGCGTATCGTACTTTCCAATCTTCCAGCAGATGCAGATAATCCGTCAGCACCCGGAAACACAGCATTTCATCCTCCCGTAACTGACGGATATAGGGACGCTTCGGCTTGACCATAGCTGCGGCAGTGGGCGGTTTTGGGTCAAGTCCAAAGTCCGCAGCCAGCTTTTGCGCTGCTTCATAGCTGCTCAGATCGAACGACCTTGCCACGAAGTCGATCACATCCCCCTTGACTCCGCAGCCAAAGCAGAAGAAATAATCCTCATTCAGCTTCATGCTCGGATGCCTGTCATTGTGGAACGGGCAGCAAGCCATGCCGTTTCGGTTGACTTTCAGCCCGTAGTGTTCGGCGGCTTGCTTTACGCTGATTGCCACCTTGATGGTTTCATAGATTGTCATAGAAAACCTCCGTTCATAGTATTCAGAAAGCACGAAACACCCGCCGTGATTGGCAGGTGCTTCGCTCCGTCTACTATTGTTATGCCGGATTTTTCAAAAAACAGGCTAATCGGAGGACAACCCCGTTTCAAAAAACAGGACAACTTATGGATAGATGTAGATTTCTTTACATTAGCATGATAGAATTAAGAAAATGAAAAAACAGGACAGGAGGGGCAAGCATGAACCAAGAACTGATGACATTGGATTTTTGGCAGGATACGGTCATATATGAGGGAAAAACACTTCCTGTCGGCGCTCTTGCCTGTGATGCGCTGAATGTCCCTGCGGATACCATCGCAAAGATGAACGAGCAATGCGAGAAAATCAATCTGCTGCTTGGAATATTAAACGCCGGACAGGATGCTTCTGCACTCTGTCCTATTGCAACGGAAGCTGCTCTGACGATGCTTGATATTCTCAGTCAAACACCGCCGTTCTCCTATATGAATATCTCAAAGCACAGAGAACGGATTGAAAAAGTCTTTACTGTGGACAATGCGCTGAAATATGTGGAGTTTGCCATAAAAGCCGCAACCAATTCTTTGCAATTTGAAGAAATCCAGAACTTTGCCGATGCGATGATGCTCCAACGCTATACCGCAGTTTTCGGGCATCTGGCATACTCCCTTGGGGAATACCAAACGACCATGCTTGATTTTGCAGAAAAATCAGACGGCAACGAAGCTGACCGCACCGCAGAGGGTTTTGCAAAAATGTTCGGCGACTATTTTCCGCCGGAGTTCTCTATCACGGAGGGCAATGCCTGGATGTCTACTTTGAATAATTCCGTTCAGTATATATCGGTCATCCGTCCCGGCGAAAAAGTTGCGAAGCTGGTCAAGCGGATGCACTATGTATCCTTTGTGGGGATGTTCCGGTCTGATCTCTTTGAGGGCCTGTGTGTTGGCCATGCACCGAAAAAATGCAAAATCTGCGGCAAATGGTTTCTGACCACCAATGCAAGGCACACCAAATACTGCGGCGGCTACGCTCCGGGGGACAAGCTGCACCGCACCTGCCGGCAGATCGGTAACCTGAAAGGCAGAGAACAGCGGGAACTTGCGGACGATCATCCGCTGAAACAGATTTATGAGAAGCGACTGAATACCATAAACCGCTATGTGAAGCGTGGCGCTCTGGACGCTGATCTTGCAGAGGTTATGAAAAAACTGGCGAAAGATAAGATGCTTCGGGCGCTGGGCAATGTCGCTTACGCCAAGGGTGATTATGAAAAAGAAATGGGACAGGCTGCGTTGAAGAAAGAAGCAATAAAAAGAATTTGAATTTAGCTAAGAGGTGAGCAACGTTATGTTAGAAGTAGTATTTAGCGACAGTGCCGCAGGGACTATGGCGGTTGCGATTGGACATAAGGGTTTTTTAGGCGGAGCAACCAGTGTAATTATCTCTGATGGGACAGTTTCAAAAGAAGAAATAGAAAAGTTCCAGCATCAAGCAGAAGAACGGGAGCGTTCTGGTTGGGAGAATGCTATACCGTTGGAAGGAAATCGTAAGGACATAGTTAATCTTCCGCTGGCATTGTCTGTGGGCAACATCTCCGAAGCAGGAATTTGTTTGGAGCGTGAGTCGGCATTATCTTTGCTACTAAGCATACTGCCCGATATGGCATCTGAAATCGTAACTGAACTTCTCAATACATCCCGAAAGAACTATGCTACACTACTGGAAAAAGCACAAAACGGAGAGCCGATTCGTGTTTGGGTCGGACGAGACCCAGATGATGTGTGCGGATTGTATTGGCTTCTGGAACAACTACGACCAATCGGCTTTGAAAAATTGGATATTACCATTGTGGAGCTTCCAATGTGGGAAACAAGACCAGATGGATGCATTGTCCAGTATAACGGTTGGGGAGAAGTTGAACCTTATCACTTGGGACGGATGGCATCTCTTGGGAAGAAGTTGCCAACAAATTACCTTCGTAGTTTGGCTAACCGCTGGAGAGAACTCCAACAGGAAAATTCTCCTCTTCGTGCTGTTATAAACGGCAAACTGGTCAGCGTATCAGAAACTCTGTATGATACATTTATTCTTCGAGAATTGGATACACTGGACGACGAGTTTAGGGAAAGCGTGCTTGTTGGACAGGTTCTTGGAAAGAATCAATTAGGGATCGGTGATGGGTGGATTGCTTTGCGTGTGGAACAATTTATCAAAGAGGGACTTCTGCTCCCAATCACAACTCCTGCACCAAATGCACCTATTTATCACCGTATGTTAAAGAAAATAAAGTAATAAATAACCCATTAGTTGATCACGGGATATTTATGAGTATTACTAAACTGGAAGGAGGTGCGCTATGCTGAATGATTTTTCATGGAATATGACCGGATACATACCGAAACACGCTGTCAATCCATCCGATGATGGCATCCCACCCTATGTTGCAGAGCGCATCTTCCAGCTGGAACCGGAACCGCCTACAGTAGACAATCCGAACGAATATATCCTGTCTGCCCTACGGGAAAAAGACTTGAAATATTTCTCATTCTTTCTCCACCACTACGAGCTGCAACTTAACAAGCGCATCAAAACCTTTCTCGGTGTGGATGGCGGCAATCGATACGACACAGACCGTTTTCTGGATATAAAACTGTCCTGCCGGGAGCAAATGCTCCAAAAGCTGATGGACTATGCTCCTGCCAAAGGTGCGGAGTATGCAACATACATTTTTCCGTTCATTCGGGATGCTATGCTCCGTTTCCGCATGGGCGAAGAAAAATGGTCGGTATCCTCTCTGACCAATTACAAAATGGTGCGGTCAATGGCGTGGCTGTACCATAACACCAAGGATGCGGTCAGTGAATTTGCAAAGAAATACAACTGCGACCTTGCCCTTGCGGAAGGATACCTGAAAGTAGTCCGTGGCATCCGCAATCAGCAGCCATTCTATGTAACGGACGAGGATGGCGAGGAAACAGGTGAAGATGTTGCCCTTGATGATACATGGAACTATACCGACATCCTCTGGAACGGCATACAGGCTGAAAAGGTGCAGCGGGCATTTGAGAAACTGAATTACCGGGAGCAAACCTTGCTTGAAAAGCGGCTGGCGATCTGTATGACCTGTGGGCGTGTCGGCTCATGGAAGAACCGCCCCACCTTTGAAGAACTGGCGGTTATGTTTGAGGGCAGCACAGCCAGCGGTGCAGAGCGAGCCTACCGGAAAGCAGTGGACAAGCTGACGGAGTTTTTGGTTGCCGAGGGTGCTATCCATGCAGTCCGGCTGAAACAGAAATTCAAAACCAAGCGCAAAAAGAAAATCACCGCCGCAATCTACGAATACCAGGCAGACTGCGACGGCGAATGGGGCGAAATGTCAGTTGATTTTGAGAACGGCACAGCAGAAATCATTCGGCTTGCTGATTGGGATACAATTAAAACGAACTGGTTTGCCAATGAGGCGATCCGGTATATTTTATCATTGTCGCCTGATGCTCTTAAAAAATATATGCTCGTCCCCCTTGAGCCGCCACTTATATCCTGAATCCTTACAACAACTGTAAGTGGTATTTGCTGTGTTCCCATGCTATCATTTTATTACAAATGATAGGAGGTATTCACATGAAACCCATTTTGAATATTGAAAATTTAACAAAAATCTATGGCAATGTGCCAAGTCAAACAAATGCACTGAATGGGATCACCCTCCAGGTGATGCCGGGAGAGTTTCTCGGCATTATGGGAAGCAGTGGTTCCGGTAAATCCACGCTTCTCAACTGTATTGCAACTGTGATTCAGCCCACCGGTGGAAGCATTCAGGTGGAGGGCGATACTCTGCAATCCCTCAGGGGAAAGGCTCTTGCAGAGTACCGTGGCAAAAAAGTTGGTTATCTATTCCAGAACTTTGAATTGCTGGACAACCTGACTGGCAGGGAAAACATCCTGCTCCCGACTTCCTTGCATGGGGTATCCGAAGCAGAAAGCAGCCAGCGGCTGAAGCAGTTGGCTGACTATCTGGAAATCACTGATGTTCTGGATAAGTTTCCGTCCAAGATGTCCGGCGGCCAGCGTCAGCGTGTTGCGGCAGCAAGGGCTCTGATCTTACATCCCCAAATGATCCTTGCCGATGAACCGACGGGTGCGCTGGATTCTAAGAACGCAAGAAGTCTTATGGAGAAGCTGTCCGGCCTGAATCGTGACGAACAAGCTACGATCCTGATGGTAACCCATGATTCCAATGCCGCCAGCTTCTGTAAGCGCATCCTGTTCATCCAGGATGGCGTGATCTTTCATGAGCTTCGGCGTGGAGACGAAAGCCAGCAGGAGTTCTACGGGCGCATCCTGAAGGTGATGGCGCAACTGGGAGGGGGCAGCGCAAATGTTCTCTAATCTCATTCTTCGGAACAGCCGCCGCAGCCGAAAGGAAAACGGTCTGTTTTTCAGCTCCCTGGTGATTTCTATTGTTGCCTTTTACATGATTCTTTCCATCTCCACTCAAGATGTGATGCTCTTTTTGCAGAAAATGGAGAGTGACGCAGTTGACAAACTCCTGCTTCTGATTCCTGCGTTTTATGGAATGACCCTCGGTATTCTGTTCTTTTTGATCTATTTTGCCTGCAAGTATCAGTTCGAGCGCAGACGGCATGAGCTTGGTGTTTATCTAATGTTGGGGATGCGTAGAAGTAAACTGTTTGGTATGCTTCTGGCGGAAGATTTCCTGACCAGTATTCTTGCCATGCTCATAGGCTTACCTGTGGCTGTGGTGCTTTCAGAAATTGTCAGTCTTGTCACCGCCAAGCTGGTAGGCATGGGGATCATCGGTCATCAGTTTTCTTTATCCTGGTCTGCAATTGAATGGACGCTGGCAGGATTTCTGGCAATTAAGCTGACGGCACTTCTGATTTTGAGTGGACGAATCAGCCGCCAGGAGATCGGTACTTTGCTATCCCAGCCAACGAACCGCCCCAAAAAGCAAATGCCATCTGTTATCTATGGACTGGCTGCTATATGCGGAAGTGTGATGTTGGCAGTGGCTTACTACATGGCGATTCAGGGAATTGCATGGACAAAGGTAAGTATGATGGGACTGACTTTGCTGTTGGGCATAGTTGGTACGATGCTGCTTTTCTATGGGATGCGTGCGCTGATTGCTTTGATTGTTAAGAAAGGAAAAGGAAATAAGCAGCTTCATGTATTTACCTTCCGGCAGATTCAGGAGAATGTTATTCATCAGTCAACCTCCATGGCCATCAGCTCCCTGCTGATTCTGGCGGCGCTGTGTTGTTTTGGTGCGGGCGTAGGAATTGCAGGAACGAATAGCCTGTCTTCTGGCCATGTAATCGACTATACTTTTGAAGATCATACTGCAGAAGATTCATCGCAGGTTCTTCCGAATATAAAGGCAGCCCTGAAAGAAAACGGTTTGGAAAATCAATTTTCAGAGCTTTTTGAAATGAGGGTTGGGCGTATTCGCACCACAGAAGATTATGATAATGCCTACAGCATGGACGCTGTTATGGACTCTCTTCGGAGCCTGCCCCAGTCGGAAGACCGGGATGTCCTTCTGAACAATCTTGGTTATGCCACATACCCATATTTGATTTGTTTATCGGACTATAATCGTTTGTTGGAATTGTCCGGCAAACCGGCTCTCCAATTAGGCGAAAAGGAGGCCGCTGTCTATATTGATACAGAGTTTACTACGGTAAGTCGTACCGCAATGCTGAACCAAGTATTGGCCGGACAGCCCAAGGTGGAACTGGATGGTAGTCCGATTCATCTTACAGGAGAGGTTCAGTCTGTGAATTTGGTCACGGACCGTTCTATAACCTTGTCCTTTGCATTGATTCTTCCGGATGAAGCATTCCTATATTATAGCCAGGGAATGTATGATACCTATGTCAATGCGGTGCTCAGTGAGCAGGCTCTGGATGGAAATAGCCTTATGACTGCATATTTGGATTTGAACGAGAAGCTGGACGAAACTGGCATTGAATATGAAAGCTATCTTCAGAATATAGGTCGTCAGCTTTTCTACACCATAGCATCCAGTTATATTACCCTCTATCTTGCGATTGTTTTCCTGGTAGTTGCCAACACCATCGTGGGTGTTCAGTTCCTGATGAGTCAGCAGAAAACCGGGCGCAGATACCAGACCCTGATCCGCCTGGGAGCTACTTACGAAACCCTTTGCCAGTCTGCTGGAAAGCAAATTACCTGGTTTATGGGACTTCCTGTATTGGTTGCGGCTGTCAGCAGTCTGTTTGGAGTCAGGGCGTTATTTACAGGGATACTCTCGTCCCGAACCCGTGGGACAGTGTCTGAAATGCTGCTTGTATCTGCTGCTATGATTTTACTACTTTGCGTGATAGAATATATTTATATGAGAGTGGTCAAGCGCTCCAGTGATCGGTATTTGCTGACACTGATGCAGCCGCAGAGAGAAGAATAATTTGGAAGGAGGTGCTGTCATGAAAAGAATTGCTGTTGTGGAAGATGAAGTCTATATGCGGGAAGAACTCTGCGATATGCTCCAAAAGGACGGCTATCTTGTGGAGGCAATTACCGAGTTTGAAGATGCCGCTCGGCTCCTGGCAGCCCTCCGCCCTGACCTTGTGATCTTAGACCTGAACTTGCCGGAGATCAGTGGCTTTCAAATCTGCCAGGAGCTAAAGAATAAAACTGCTATCCCCGTCCTGGTGCTGACTTCCAGAGATCAGGTAAAGGATGAACTGCAAGCGTTCCAGTTGGGTGCCGATGAATATTTGACGAAGCCGTGCAGAAAAGATCGACTTCTTGCCAGGGTATCCAATATTCTCAAAAGGTATGAAGGCCGTACCAATCTCATAGAGGGACCAGATTTCCTGTTAGACCAGCAGACCTACACGCTTTATATTCATAATACCTCTGTGGTGCTTCCAAAAAATCAGGGAAAACTGTTGGTCGCTCTTTTGTCCGGCGGCGATGCTCTGGTCACGACGGAGCAGCTTTGCATGGCACTATGGGGAACCACGGAATACATAGATGAAAATGCCTTGCAGGTTAACCTAACCCGGCTGAAAAAAACGATGTCCGCCCTTGAAATGAAGCAGCGAATCGTTGCAGTTCGTGGGATGGGCTATCGTCTGGAAACGGGGGTGGCTCCATGAAGCAGCTTTGGCGCATAACAGAGCGATACTACCCCTGGCTATTGTTGCTGTTGGGCGTGGATTGCTTTTGTGCTATCATTCTTTGGATTTCTGACATTCAGGCATTTCAACCCTTGATTGGGTTAGTAGTTCTGACAAGCCTCCTTTTGTTTTCAGCGATTCTGTTTGTACTAAACAAGCGGGAGACTACCCGCCGAGAACTGTTCCGGGATTTCCTCAGTGATCCTACCATCTGCAACGAGGAACGGCTGCTCAGTGCCATCAGCCGGGAAGAAGGAGAATCTATCCGGCTTCTGGCATCAGTTTTACAGGAACACAAAACTGAGAGTAACAGTATGGCAGATGCCCTACAGGACTATGAAGAATATGTGGAGGGCTGGGCACATGAAGCGAAAACGCCCCTATCGTTGCTGACCATGCTCTTGGATAACCGGAACGATGAAATCTCTCCTTCCCTGCAAGCAAAGCTGGATTATGTCCGCAGTCAGCTTCAGGAGGATGTCACGCAGATGCTGTACTATGCCCGGTTGAAGAGCAGTACAAAGGATTACCGATTTGAGGATGTCAATTTGAATGACTGCTTGGGTGAAGTTCTGGAGGACTATGCCCCACTTCTTGAAGAGAAGCAGTTTGTCATTCTCAACAAACTGCAATCTGAAACAGTCTATACAGACCGTAGAGGACTTCAGTTTATGTTGGGACAAATCGTTAGCAATGCCATCAAATATAGCAGCGATAGTCCCATGCTTACAATTTCCGTGATACATTCGGAGACCGCAGATATCCTTTCTGTTGAAGATAACGGCATTGGCGTAAAAAAATATAATCTGCCGTACATTTTTCAAAAGGGCTTTACCGGGGATTCTACTGACAGCAGAAAGAAGGCTACCGGTATGGGACTTTACCTGGTTAAGAAGATGGCCGACGATCTAAATCTTCATCTGGAAGCAGCTTCCCAGTGGGGAAAGGGCTTCAAGATTGTCATCTTCTTTCCTAAATTGAGATCCAACGGAGGGAAATAATATAAACAGAAAAACGCCCGCAGGATTTTCTCCTGCGGGCAGCGTGTTGTCAGCTATCCCAAGGCTTGTATTCTGTTACAGTTTTCAAATAGGTTTCGGGATCGCCGTTCAAGATAAGGTCTGCATACTCCAAAGGAGCGTTGTAGATCAAATAATCCAGCTCTGACCGCTGATACATATTGTCAGCAATCTCGTTCTCAACGGCGATAGTGTCAATCGCAATCATACTGCCGTCGCTGAATTTCACTTCCACACAGCAATTATCCATATTGTAGGCACAAGATATTAAGGTTTTCATGGTATGTCCTCCATAATTCGTAATATAAAGCGAAAATCCCGTCTGACTTCCTGTTAGAAATCAGACGGGATTTGTCCGTATGCACCCCGGAAACCGTCAGCTAACAGTTGATAAGTAAATTAGTTCCTTATCACTGTTAAGCCAAGGTTTCTGAGGTTTTGTATGCATTTTCTCGTCCCAAACGATTATCTCTTTGTGAACCGAAATTAACGCTTGCTGAACTGTGGTGCGCGACGAGCGGATTTGAGACCGTATTTCTTACGCTCTTTCATACGTGGGTCACGTGTAAGGTATCCAGCTTTCTTAAGAACTGGTCTGTACTCAGAATCTGCCTCAAGAAGTGCTCTGGCGATACCATGACGGATTGCTCCAGCCTGTCCTGTGTATCCGCCACCTTTTACGTTAACGATTACATCAAATTTGTCTGCTGTCTCTGTAGCAACTAATGGCTGACGAACAACAACTTTTAATGTCTCAAGTCCGAGATACTCATCGATATCTCTTTTATTGATTGTAATATTACCTGTTCCTGGTACAAGGTAAACTCTTGCAACTGATTTTTTTCTTCTTCCTGTTCCGTAGAATTTTGCTTTAGCCACTGTAATGTCCTCCTTTCAACCTTTCCTTAAAATGTAAGCTCAACTGGCTTCTGAGCCTGCTGCTCATGATCCGGTCCAGCATATACATGAAGCTTCTTAATCATAGATCTTCCTAAAGGTCCTTTTGGAAGCATTCCTTTAACTGCGAGTTCGATAACCTTCTCTGGTTTCTTAGCCATCATCTCTGCTAATGTAGTCTCTTTCATTCCTCCTACATACTCAGAGTGATTGTAATAAATCTTCTGGTTCATCTTCTTACCTGTTACCTTAATCTTCTCAGCGTTAACAACGATTACATAATCACCTGTGTCAACGTGTGGTGTGAACTGAGGTTTGTTCTTACCTCTTAAAACCTTAGCAACTTCTGATGCAAGGCGTCCTAATGTATATCCTGTAGCGTCAACTACATACCATTTTCTTTCAATCTTATCTGGATTAGCCATATAAGTCTTCATGGAATTCCCTCCTGTAATTCTTTAACGTTTATTTTTTTTGCTTCTCTATCGAAATCAACATGATTCCGGGGCTTTGGCCTCATGCTGTTTCTTCTTTTGCCATACTGTCATATTATATTATACTGACCCGTGTGTGTCAACCATTTTCAATACTTTTTCCGAACTTTTTCCGAACTTTTTTTGCACCTCTTTTCTCATATTTTCAGTCTCTGATTCTATCTTTTTCTTTATTTTCTGATATTTCTTTCTATTACTTCTATATCTTTCTTTTCGCATTCATGGTATCATAGTTGGGAGGTTTTGACTCAAATCATAACTTATGATTGATAAAATGATGTTGGGGGGGGGAATTATTGATATGCAAAAGAAAATTGACCTGATAAATGGTCCTATTTTATCTTCACTTACCAAACTAGCTCTTCCTATCATGGCAACTTCGCTGATCCAGATGGCTTATAATATGATCGACATGATCTGGATCGGACGCCTTGGAAGTTCCGCTGTCGCTTCTGTCGGCGCTGCCGGCATGTATATGTGGCTTTCTAACGGACTTGTTACTTTAGCAAGAATGGGAGGTCAGGTTCACGTTGGTCATGCAGTTGGTGCCGGACGCACAGACTTTGCAGGGCGTTATGCCGCCACTACATTTCAGATGACACTTCTTCTCGGCGTTTTGTATGGGCTGGTATGTACGATTTTTTCCAAACCTTTGATTGCTTTCTTTCACTTGACAAGCACATCGGTTATAAATGATGCTGTCAGCTACCTGATGATTACATGTGGGCTTGTAATATTTTCATTCTTAAATCAGATATTTACCGGACTGTTTACTGCTATCGGAAATAGTCATCCCGCCTTTCTTTCTACCAGCGTAGGACTTGTTATCAACATCATTCTGGATCCGCTTCTGATTTTCGGGATTGGTCCATTTCCTGCATTAAAAGTTACGGGAGCAGCCATTGCGACGATCATTGCACAAATGGTTGTTACACTACTTTTTTTATTTTTTGCAAGCCAAGACCAGATTCTGTTTCACCATATTCATTTACTGCAAGCTCCAGATTCTAAGAAAGCTTCAGAAATTTTCCAGCTCGGGCTTCCTTCCTGTCTGCAGAGTCTTGTATTTACTGGCATTTCCATGACCATAGCAAGACTGGTTGCCGGATATGGTGATGCTGCAGTTGCCGTACAAAAAGTCGGCGCGCAGATTGAATCGATTTCCTGGATGACTTCAGATGGTTTTGCCTCTGCCGTCAATTCCTTTATTGCTCAGAATCACGGTGCCGGAAAAGAAGACAGAATCCATGCCGGATATCGGTCCGCTCTGAAAATCGTACTTCCGTGGGGTCTTTTCTGCACCATACTTTTGGTATGCTTTCCGACTCCGATTTTTAAGATTTTCATCACAGAACCTGATGTTATTCCGATGGGAATCAGCTACTTGATGATCCTTGGTTTTTCTCAATTATTTAGCAGCCTGGAGATTACAACCTCCGGTGCATTTTGTGGTTATGGCAGGACACTGCCGCCTTCCATTACCGGAATTACTTTGAATCTGCTTCGAATCCCGATGGCACTTGCACTGACTGCAACGCCACTGGCACTTAGCGGAATCTGGTGGAGCATTTCCATCACTTCTATTTTAAAGGGCTTGATTCTATTTATCTGGTTCCAAATTACTATAAAAAAGAAATAATATTACATAAAGAAAGAAGGCATAGTTATGTGGACTTATAACAGTGTATTTTATCAAATTTATCCGATTGGGTTCTGTGTTGCTCCGGTGCACAATGATGGTGTAACGATTCCCCGCATCCGCAAGATCATGGAGTGGTCCGATTATCTAAAAGACCTCGGTGTAGATTCCATTTTATTAAATCCAATCTTTGATTCCGACAATCATGGATATGACACAAGAGATTTTCGAAAAATCGACTGCCGGCTTGGCACGAACGAAGATTTTTCAGATGTCTGCAAGGATTTGCATGATCACGATATCAAGATTGTACTGGACGGTGTGTTTAATCATGTCGGCCGTGGCTTTTGGGCCTTTCGTGATGTCCAGGAAAAGAAATGGGACTCTCCATATAAGGATTGGTTCCACATTAGTTTTGATGGTAACAGTTGTTATAACGATGGGTTCTGGTATGAAGGATGGGAAGGACATTTTGAACTGGTCAAATTAAATCTCCAAAATCCGACAGTGGTCGATTATCTTTTGGACTGTGTCCGCTTCTGGATTGATACTTTTGACATCGATGGACTCAGGCTTGATGTTGCATACTGCCTGGACCGCGAATTTATGAAACGTCTGCGACAGTTCACTCAGGAATTAAAGCCCGATTTTGCCTTGATTGGAGAAGTTCTTTTCGGAGATTATAACCAGATTGTCAATGATGAAATGCTTCACAGTTGCACGAATTACGAATGTTATAAAGGACTTTATTCCAGCTTCAATTGCATGAATCTTTTTGAAATCGCACATTCCCTGAACCGCCAGTTTGGACCAGAGGATTGGTGCATTTACCGCGGAAAGCATCTTATGACTTTTGCTGATAACCACGATGTAACAAGACTCGCCAGCATCCTGACCAACCCGGCACATATTCCGCTGGCATACGGTCTGCTTCTTGGTATGCCAGGCATACCATGCCTTTATTACGGAAGTGAATGGGGCGAAAAAGGCGAGAAAGCACCAGACAATGATTATGCACTTCGCCCATGTTTTGATACACCAAAACCAAATGAACTCACAAAATTCATTAAAAATTTAATCCAGATCCGTCAAAACAGTGATGCACTCTGCAATGGCTCTTACCGAAATGTAGTGATTCAGAATCATCAACTCATATTCGAGCGTTGCTCAGAAAAAGAACGTATACTGGTCACTGTCAATGCATCTGACTCACCCTATACCGCATGGCATCAGGAATTGAATGGAACGGTCCATGACCTGATTAGTGATACAGAAATTCAAATGGACGGAAAATTAGAAATTCCACCATATAGTACGATGTACTTGAAATTTTAATAAGTTCTGCCCTGCGTAAAATTGAATTGGGGACGTAGTCAATCATTGATTAGCTACGTTCCCAATTCATGTGAGATAGGGTTATTTTACTGCCTTGAATGCTTCATCAAGGTCTTGGATAATGTCGTCAATATTTTCAGTACCGATAGAAAGTCTGATAGTGTTTGGTTTGATTCCCTGGTCTAACAGTTCTTCTTCCGTGCACTGGCTATGTGTTGTTGTTGCCGGATGGATTACAAGTGATTTAACATCGGCTACATTTGCAAGGAGTGAGAAGAGCTCCAAATTATCGATAAAGTCTTTTGCTTTCTGTGCATCTCCTTTGATTTCGAATGTGAAGATAGATCCTCCACCGTTCGGGAAGTATTTCTTGTAAAGTTCCTGCTGCTCTGGATCTGTGGATACAGATGGGTGATTTACATGCTCTACCTGTGGATGGTTGTTCAAGTATTCTACAACTTTCAGTGCATTCTGTACATGACGCTCTACACGAAGTGAAAGTGTCTCAAGTCCCTGTAAGAACAGGAATGAATGGAATGGTGAAATTGTTGCACCTGTATCACGAAGCAGGATTGCACGGATCTTTGTAACAAATGCTGCGGCTCCAACTGCTTTTGTGAAGCTGATTCCATGATAACTTGGGTTTGGTTCTGTCAGTGAAGGGAATTTTCCCGATGCTTCCCAATCAAATTTTCCTCCGTCTACAATGACTCCACCGATTGTTGTTCCGTGTCCACCGATGAATTTTGTTGCGGAATGTACAACGATGTCAGCACCGTACTCGATTGGTCTTACAAGATAAGGTGTTGCAAATGTGTTGTCTACTACCAACGGTACTTTATGTGCATGTGCAATTTTTGCATATTTTTCTACATCTACTACATCTGAGTTCGGATTTCCAAGTGTCTCAATGAATAATGCTTTTGTATTTTCCTGGAATGCTGCCTCAACCTCTTCCTCATTAAAAATGTCAACAAATGTTGTTGTGATTCCATACTGTGGAAGTGTGTGCTCTAATAAGTTGAAGGATCCACCATAAATATTTTTAGCTGCTACGATGTGATCACCGTTCTGTGCCAGGTTCTCGATTGTGTATGAAATTGCGGCAGCTCCGGAAGCAACTGCAAGTGCTGCAACGCCACCTTCCAGTGCTGCGATTCTCTTTTCGAATACATCTTCCGTTGGGTTTGTCAGACGTCCGTAAATGTTACCAGCATCTGCCAGACCAAATCTTGCTGCTGCATGATCGCTGTTGCGGAATACATAAGATGATGTCTGGTAAATCGGAACTGCTCTTGCATCTGTAACCGGGTCCGGCTGCTCCTGTCCTACATGTAACTGCAATGTCTCAAATTTAAATTTTCTGTTCTCTCTTGTAATTTTTTCACTCATAATCCCTATCTCCTTTTCTTCTACTAAATCTCTATTCACCTTACCAACAATCTCACTTGTTTTTTGGGTGTGTTTTTTGCAGATTGCTCTGCTATTTTCATTGTTTCTATCAAACACATTTCCTATCTGTTTGATAGGTATATAATAGCATGACAATTCCTACCTGTCTAATATGTAAAAGAGAAAGCTGGCTATAAGTAATTCCTATAGTCAGCTTCCTGTATCTTTCTCATATTTTCATCTTCACTTCTAGCTCTGCTTTTGATCCGCTTTTATATCTTCCACGCCACGGATGTCCATGCCCATAGCTTTGTATTTTCGGATTTCTTCCAGATATTTCTGTCCCAAAGGACTAAGCGCCACACCCTTTCGCTTCAGATAACCAATCGTCATATGCTCATTGGATTTCAGCTTCACTGCACAGTAATCTTCACCGTTGAGTCCCTCACATATAATGCCACAGCAAAGTGTGTATGCATTCAACCCTACCATGAGATTTAAAAGGGTCGCCCGGTCATTCGCCCGGATCAGGCGCTTGTATTCGTAAGTACTTAACACTTCCTCTGCAAAATAGAACGAATTATAATTCCCCTGCTCAAATGCAAGACACGGGTATTCTTCCAGTTCTTCTATGGAAATCTCTTCCTTATTTGCAAGAGGATGCCCTTTCCAAAGATAAACATAGACACCACAGTCCAAAATTGGATGAAATTCCAGATCAGACTCCTTAATCATCTTCGTCAATACCTTCTGATTAAAATCATTGATATAAATAATTCCTATCTCGCTGCGAAATTCCTTTACATCTTCAATGACTTCATATGTTTTCGTCTCACGGACCGCAAACTCGTACTCATCCATGCCAAACTGTCTGACCATTTCCACAAATGCATTAACTGCAAATGTATAATGCTGCATAGACACTCCGAATTTTTTCTTTACATTTTTACGTTCGATATAATGAGACTCAATCAGTTCATATTGTTCTACAACTTGTCTTGCATATCCCAGAAATTCGATTCCTTCCTGGGTAACCGACACCCCTCGGTTGCTTCGCTTAAATAACTCTACTCCAATCTCTGTCTCCAGCTCTTTGACTGCCTGCGACAAACTTGGCTGCGAGATAAAAAGTGCTTTTGCTGCCTCATTCATAGACCCGGTATCTGCAATTGTAATCACGTATCTTAACTGTGTCAGTGTCATATCTTACACTCCTGTCTTACGTTTTAACCTTCTTTGCATATTGGGTTTTCAATGTCTTCATTTTTCATCAGATCTGCAAGAGTAAATCGATCCGTGTACTCTATGATCACATCCCAAAGACCTTCCCAAAACTTCACTGTCCTACACTGTTCATAATGTCCGCATGCATTTGGCTCATCTTCAATGCAGCTTACCGGAGCCAGACTGCCTTCTGCTGCCCGTAAAATCTCTCCAGCTGTATATTCTTCTGGTTTTTTTGCCAGCATATAACCACCGTTATTTCCACGAAAGCTCTTTACATATCCTGATTTCGTGAGGATCGGCATGATCTGCTCCATATATTTCAGTGTAATCCCCTGTCGCTTTGAAATATCTTTTAAGCGAATATATCCACCTGTGTTATGCTCTGCAAGATCGATCATGATCCGAAGTGCATATCTTCCTTTTGTTGAAACTTTCATTATTTCACCAGTACTTTCTCGATTTCTGCCATGTACATTATGTGGTAATCTTTCTCCGGATACCATCTCTCATCGTTTTCCGGTGCATCAAAGCACTCTGGTTTCATTTCCTGATGATATAACTTCTTACATACAAAAATCATCTCTGCTTCTTCCACTCCTGTTGTTCCGTCGACCGGATAAGGATGAAGTCCGGCTGCTGCCCACTTATCCTCCACATCACGTCCACTGACTGTTCCACAGTAGTTCAGCGCTTTGCGCTCCTCCTCCGGGAGAAATGATAACGTAAAGTGATCCGTCTGATCTACAAATTCTTTTGTATAACGGTTGGGGCGGATGTATGCAGTTGCAACATTCTTTCCCCACATAATACCAAGACCTCCCCAGCTTGCTGTCATCGTGTTTGACTTCTTCTCATCTCCTGCTGTAATCAGCATCCACTGTTTACTTATCTTCTTAAATGGGTTAAATTCAAGACTTTCAATTGGTACTTCATGAAATGCCATATTTCATTCACTCCTTTTATTCTTCAGTTCCATAAACCTGCACTTCTGCAATACAAGTGTCATTCCAGCTCGTCTTGAGACCTCTGTATACCTGCTCAATAATCAGCTTAAGTTCAGAGGTTTTACATGTATCTGAAAATGTGACCCAGTATTCTTTTTTTTCATCTGAAAATGTAACTTTCCGAATTAAATGGTCGGTCTGAATATCAAGTTCTTTCGGTCTGTTATTCTGCTCATACGCAGCATCATCTTTCCAGCTTCCAAGTTTCAGTGCAAGATACTTTACCGTATATGTTTTTTCAAATTTAAGTGTAAGATTTTCACCATGTCCGTATCCTGCTACATCTTCCTGCCACGACGTCACTTCCTGACCGTCAATTGCTTTCTCGGCTGTGTTATCATCAAGTTCTGAACTCGCCTTGGAAGATACAGGCTGAATCTGTACATAAGAATCAAGATCCACAGGAGTTGCTTCGTCTACAGAAATTGTAATCTCATCTTCTTTTTCATCTTCCTGTTCCTGCTGTTCTTCCTGCTTTCGTTCTGTCTCGTTTTTCTTCTTATTTGCCTCTATTGTCTTCTGATCCGGCAGTGCATCTTTCGAATCTGCAGTCAGCTCACCTTGCGTCTCACTGACCTGTTTTTCGAACGCATGGTAACCGGTCTGTGCGACAACAGAGCCAAGCACGACTCCAGCCAGCACAACGCCGCCTATCATGATCCATGTCCTTGATTTCTTTTTTTCCAGTTTGTACCCACAATGTGGGCAGTAAGATTCTCCATCGTTAATCGGTTTGTCACATCTTGGACACTTCATAGGTTCCACCCTCTACTTATGATAATATTTACCTTTATAATGTTGGGGCAAAAATCCCCAACATCATTTTATATAATTATATTTTATTTTACAATGACCTTGCGGAAATTTTTCTTTCCTTTTTTCAGAACGATTCCTTCTCCGCCAAAATCTTCTCCGGCAAATGTGTGGGCAATATCTGTGATTTTCTCTCCATCTACAGACACTCCACCTTGCTGTACTGCACGGCGTGCTTCAGATTTGGAAGCTGTCAGACCGCATTTTACAAGCAGTGTCATAATATCAATGTTGCCATCTGTAAGATCAGCCTCTGTAAGTTCTGTCTTAGGCATATCTGCTGCAGCACCTGTACTAAATAATGCCTTCGCAGCCTCCTGTGCTTTTTTAGCCTCTTCTTCACCATGAACAAGACTTGTCAGCTCAAATGCAAGGATTTCTTTCGCTTTGTTAAGCTCTGCTCCTTCCCATTTATCCATTGCGTCAATCTCTTCTAACGGAAGGAATGTCAGCATACGGATACATTTGAGAACGTCAGCATCTCCTACATTTCTCCAATACTGGTAAAACTCAAATGGGGAAGTCTTGTTTGGATCAAGCCATACCGCACCGCTCTGTGTTTTGCCCATCTTCTTTCCTTCGGAGTTCAGAAGCAGTGTAATTGTCATAGCAGAAGCATCTTTTCCAAGTTTACGCCGAATCAACTCTGTACCTGCAAGCATATTGCTCCACTGATCATCTCCGCCAAATTCCAGATTACAGCCGTATTTTTGGAACAACTCATAGAAATCATACGCCTGCATGATCATGTAGTTGAACTCGAGGAAGCTAAGTCCTTTTTCCATTCTCTGCTTGTAACACTCTGCTGTCAGCATACGGTTTACAGAAAAATGCGGACCAATTTCGCGAAGGACTTCTATATAGTTCAGCCCAAGAAGCCAGTCTGCATTATTAACCATAAGTGCTTTTCCATCTGAGAAATCGATGAAACGGCTCATCTGCTTTTTAAAGCAATCACAGTTATGCTGGATCTGCTCTGGAGTCATCATACTTCTCATATCTGTTCTTCCAGATGGATCTCCGATGTATCCTGTTCCCCCACCGATCAGAGCAATTGGTTTATTGCCTGCTTCCTGCAGACGCTTCATCAGACACAGTGCCATAAAATGTCCTACGTGAAGACTGTCCGCCGTCGGATCAAATCCAATATAAAATGTTGCTTTTCCATTGTTTACTAAATCTCTGATTCTTTCTTCATCTGTTACCTGAGCGATCAGACCTCTCGCCTGTAACTCTTCATAAATTCCCATGATTTTCTCTCCTTTATCTCATTCATATTTTTATAAGGACGATATGTTGGTTCTTATTCGCGCGAGTGCGCATCCTGCCGGAGGCTTTTTTTATATAATAGGAAATGCAATTTCCTATTATATAAAAACGTCCTTGTCCGCTACCGGACAAGGACGACATATATCGTGGTACCACCTTATTTTACTGACAGCTTACGCCTGCCAGCCTCATTAAGCCGCATTCACAGCTTAAGCACGTTAACGGGTGCTTCTCGTCACAGCCTACTCGTCCCTGCCTCAGAATACATTTCTCTTACGTTCTTTTTGATTGTACGTCTCCTCATTCTGCATGGTTCTGGATTTCGGTGTGCAGCTTTGGGATGTATTCGTAGTCTCTTCCTTCGTGCGCCTCTCACCTGCCGGCTGCTCTCTGTACGGGTGTATCCACCACTACTTCTTCCCTTCATTGCCTTTGCATATTGGTTATATTTTCTTTACCTGCTGTTATGCTAACTGATTTGACATGCTTTGTCAAGCAGATTGTGTAATACATTTATCCAAGATATACATAATCCTGTTCCGGTGCCTCGGCCGGTTCAATGTGCATCAGATACAGTACCGGCTGCTCTGGTGCAAATGGCTCTGTCGGCTCAAAGGAATATCTTACACGAACACGATACCATTTCTGCATCTGGATATTTGTAACTTTTGGAATCTTACACGGATATCCATACAGACGGACATCATCTGCACAGCAGGTCATAATTTTTCTGACAGGAACGAACATATCATTCTTCATTCCTTTCGGACGAAATGCCTGTGCGACAAACTCAATCTCTTTATCCATATACTGGTCTGGATGATCATATGCATCTACATACCAGATTCCAAAGTCTTCATCTTCAACTTTAATTGGATTTTCCTTAATATCAAATGGCAGGTCTTCAGCTGTCGGCTGAATGATCTTGCCGTCCATTCCTTCAAATATCAACTGTGCCATTGGATTCTGTACCTTAAGTGCACGTCTGAATCCGGAACGATCCACACCTTCCGGGCAACGGTTGATAATGATAAGCTCTGACTCGGTAAGCTGCTCCATCAACATATTTCTCATGTTTTTCAGGTACATATCCAGTGTCGTTCCATTAACAGTAGAATAAATTCCCTGAATCTGCCATTTGCGTGGGTACTTAAGCTGTAACAAATCTTCCAGCTTCCACATTCCATTGTATTCAATGACAACCTGCGCCGGATGATAGTTCTTCTCGCAGTTTGTAAAAAATGCTGCATTTAACTGCTCAAATTTATCTATCTTTAAAAGCACCATATCATTTTCTTCCAGATATTCCTTGGAATATTCTTCCTCACCTTCTTCGCAAAGAATCAGAAGTGTAAGTCCCGGTTCGATCCATTCCTGCTCCATCAAAGTATCTTTGACAAGCAACGTCTTTCCACTATCCAGAAATCCGGTACATATATATACTGGTGTTGGTTCCATCATTGTTTTTGCTGCTCCTTTATATCTTTACTATTGTACATGGAATAATTTAGCCAGTTCATCTTCTTTGAGATCTGTTCCAATTACAACCATACGTCCTGCATAATCAGCATTTCCATCTCTGACCTCATACTCCTGCGGAACAAGATCAAACTGCTTCCAGTTACCGTCTGTCATCTGGATAATTCCTTTGGAACGAAGGATTGTTCCATAAGCATCTGTCTCAGACAATGCTTTCAATAAGTAATCCAGCTCTTCCTCTGTGTACTTGTGCGCAGTTTCCTTGCCCCAGCTTGTGAACACTTCATCCGCATGGTGATGATGGTGGTGGCCGCATCCACAACTACACTCCTCATCATGGTCATGATGATGCTCATGGTGATGACCGCATCCACACTCCTCGTCATGATCGTGATGATGCTCATGGTGATGGCCGCATGTACACTCCTCATCATGGTCGTGATGATGCTCATGGTGATGGCCGCATGTACACTCCTCGTCATGATCGTGATGATGCTCATGGTGATGACCGCATGTGCACTCCTCGTCATGATCGTGATGATGCTCGAATAATCCTTCGATCTCTGCACCGTGCTCGAGAGCGTGACGAATTGCGTCTCCGCTCAGCTGATCCCACGGTGTGGAAATGATTGTAGCCTTGTCATTCTTCTCTCTTAAAAGATGTACACAAGCCTCTATCTTCTCGTCTGTCATATTCTGAGTTCTGCTGATTACGATTGTCGATGCATGCTCTACCTGGTTCTCGAAAAACTCTCCAAAGTTGTCCAGGTACATTTTCGCTTTCTTTCCATCTACAACTGTAATTCTTCCTTCTATTTCAATGTCTGCATCTTCTTTTACATTTTCAATCGCTGCTGCAACATCAGAAAGTTTGCCGACTCCTGATGGCTCAATAATTACGTGATCCGGGTGATACTCATCCAGTACTTTTTTAAGTGCTACACTAAAATCTCCGACCAGTGTACAACAGATGCAGCCTGAGTTCATTTCAGTAATCTCGATTCCTGCATCCTGAAGAAATCCACCGTCAATACCAATCTCACCAAATTCATTTTCAATCAGCACAAGCTTCTCGCCTGCGAAAACTTTTTCAATCAGTTCTTTAATAAATGTAGTCTTTCCGGCTCCAAGGAATCCAGATATAATGTCTACTTTTGTCACGTTTATTACCTCTCTTCGATATTAAATACAAAAATATGTTCCGTTTTTTATATTAACACAAAAAATGTTGTGTTTCAAGGCTATGTAAGCCAAAGCTAACCTATTTATTTTTTCTATAAAAGTTCATTATTTATAGTTATTTTGCACAATCTTACGTATGCATTGACTAACTCATTCGTTATTTCTTACAATAATTACATAGGATTAATCGTAATGTATGTTTGATTCTAACAATCAAAGAGTCAATGTCAAAGAGGAGGAATAATAACATGGCTGATTATGTAAAAATGTGGGAAGACCTTGGAATGGATATCAATAATCACGACAATCTCTGTCAGGTTCTTCCAACAGCAGTTGGGGATGTATTTATGACACAGGAGAACCGACCGAAAGCAATGGATTTCTGGGATATGGTCATTGCTGAGGTACATGGTATCCGCCCGGCTGAATTAATTGAGGAGCAGAAAAAAGGACGCAAAGTATTCGGAACATTTTGCGTATATGTACCAGATGAAGTTGTCATCGCTGCTAATGGTATTGTGACCGGACTCTGTGGTGGTTCCCAGTTCTGGGTTCCGGACGGCGAAAAAGTCCTGCCGAAAAATATGTGCCCGCTTGTAAAAGCTTCTGTTGGTGCAAGACTTGGACGTACCTGCCCATTCTTCCGTATTGCAGACATGTATATCGGGGAAACTACATGTGATGGCAAAAAGAAAGCTTATGAGATTCTTGGAAAAGACGTTCCGATGCATATTATGGACGTTCCTCAGATGAAACGCGAAAAAGATATTGTAAAATGGAAAGATGAAATTGCTGATTTTGCAAAAATTGTAGAAGATTTCACTGGTAACAAAGTAACACCGGAAAAGCTTGCTGAGGCAATCAAAATCTGTAACGAAAAACGAAAAGCAATGCAGAGAGTTTATGATTGCAGAAAGTCAAAATGTCTGCCAATCTCCGGACGTGATGCTCTGCTTATGACTCAGATTTCCTTCTTTGATGATCCGGTACGTTGTGCTCAGATGTGTAACCGCCTGGCTGACGAACTGGAGCAGCGCATCAAAGATGGTGTATCTGTCGTTCCGGAAGGAACAAAACGTATCCTGATCACAGGAACACCTCTTGCAGTTCCAAACTGGAAATTACACAATATCATTGAGACAAGCGGCGCTGCTGTTGTCTGTGAAGAGATGTGTACCGGAACAAGATACTTCGAAAACCTTGTTGATGAATCTGGCGAGACACTGGACGAACAGTTCATGAATCTGTCCAGACGTTACATGAAGACAAACTGTGCTTGCTTCACACCGAACACCGGACGTATCGATGACATTCTCCGCATGGTAGATGAATACCAGGTAGATGGAGTCATCGACTGCAGCCTCATGTTCTGCTGCCTGTATGATACAGAGAAACGCGCAGTTGCTGAAGCATTAAAAGAAAAGAACATTCCGGTTCTCTCTCTGGAAACAGATTACACCGATACAGATGCTGAACAGCTCCGCACAAGAATCGGTGCATTTGTGGAGATGTTAAGCAAATAATGGAAGATAAAAACGAACATATCCGCTATTACATACTCTTTGATAATCACACCCAGGGGATGATGCTCCACGAGCTTCTGTGCGATCACGATATCCCAAATCGTATCGCACCGGCCCCTCGGGCGACGGACGGAAAAGCCGCCTGTGGAATGGCACTTCTGATACATCCTGATGATATCGAAGCTGCCAGAACATGCATCGAAGAGAACAACGCAGAATATGTCAGCATCGTTCCATTAGAGAACCAACTTCATAAAAAGAGAGACCGATATTGTTAATTGCGTAAAAAAACGAGACATTTTTCAATGTCTCGTTTTTAATCTCATAATATGTATTACAGTAATCCACCAATTGATAAGAATAATGGTGCGAATACGAGAGATACTACTGTCATAAGTTTGATCAGGATGTTGATTGACGGTCCTGAAGTATCCTTGAACGGATCTCCTACTGTATCACCAACAACGGCTGCTTTGTGAGCCTCGCTTCCTTTTCCACCGTGATGTCCTGTCTCGATGTACTTCTTAGCGTTATCCCATGCTCCACCTGCGTTGGACATGAAGATTGCCATAAGAACTCCTGTTACAAGAGCTCCTGCAAGAAGTCCGCCAAGAGCCTCAACGCCAAGAACGATACCTACAACCAATGGAGCTGCTACTGCCATAACTCCTGGAAGAAGCATCTCGTGAAGAGCTGCTGTTGTAGAAATTCCTACACATGACTTGTAGTCCGGTTTCTCCTCACCTTTCATGATGCCCGGTTTCTCACGGAACTGACGTCTAACTTCCTCGATCATCTTGTAAGCTGCTTTAGATACTGACTCCATTGTAAATGCGGAGAACAGGAATGTAAGCATACCACCGATGAAGATACCGATGATTACTTTGTAATCAAGGATACTGATGGAATCAAGTTTAACTGCCTGTGCGTATGATACGAACAGTGCAAGTGCTGTAAGAGCTGCAGATCCGATAGCGAATCCTTTACCCATAGCTGCTGTTGTGTTACCAACAGAGTCAAGTTTGTCTGTGATGTCACGAACTGACTCCTCAAGACCAGACATCTCTGCAATACCACCGGCATTGTCAGCGATCGGTCCATAAGCATCAACTGCAACAGTGATACCTGTTGTTGAAAGCATACCTACGGCTGCAAGAGCAATTCCGTAAAGTCCAAATGTCTGATATGAAATAAAGATAGCTACACAGATCAGAAGAAGCGGGATAGCTGTTGATTTCATACCAACTGCAAGTCCACTGATGATTGTTGTAGCTGCACCTGTCTCAGACTGCTCTCCGATTCCCTGAACCGGTTTGTAATCTGCAGATGTGTAGTACTCTGTAATATTACCAATGATAACGCCGACAATCAGACCAGCGATCACTGCGATTGCTGCGTTCATGTTTCCAAATAATGTCCAGCTAAGTGCCAGAGATACGATGATAACTAATGCTGCAGATACATAGCTTCCTCTTGTAAGAGCTTTCTGCGGGTTAGAGTTCTCATCACCTTTTACAAAGAATGTAGCAATGATAGAAGCGATCAGTCCGCATCCGGAAATAGCCAGTGGGAATAATACTCCTTCTGTAGCTGCCACACCAACACCAAGTGTCAGAGCGGATACTAATGATCCAACATATGACTCGAACAAGTCAGCACCCATTCCTGCTACGTCACCTACGTTATCTCCAACGTTGTCAGCGATAACTGCCGGGTTACGCGGGTCATCCTCTGGAATACCAGCCTCAACTTTACCTACAAGGTCAGCTCCAACGTCAGCTGCCTTTGTATAGATTCCTCCACCTACACGTGCGAAAAGCGCGATAGATGAAGCACCAAGACTGAATCCAAATAATACGTCTGTGTTCTTAGTAAAAATGTAAACAAGGCTGACACCAAGTGCACCAAGTCCTGCTACACACATTCCCATAACTGCTCCGCCTGAGAATGCAATTGAAAGAGCTTTGTTCATTCCGTGCTCTTTTGCAGCGTTAGCTGTTCTAACGTTAGCTTTTGTAGCAACTGTCATTCCGCAGTATCCTGCGATTGTTGAGAACAGCGCTCCAACTACGAAACAAATAGCTTCAATCCAGTTTTGAATTCCTACTCCGATCAGTACGAAAAGTACTGCAACGAAGATAACAAGAATCTTGTACTCTGCACCTAAGAATGCACGAGCACCTTCAGCGATTGCATCTGCAATCTCTTTCATTCTGTCAGTTCCAGCGTCCATTTTGCTTACTTTATTTGCAAGGTATGCAGCAAATAACAAAGCTACTACAGCCGCAACCGGAACCAGATACATGTAATTGTCCATTGTCCAATCCCTCCATAGAATTATATATCCTAGATAGTTTATCACAGAGTTCTTAATAATTCAAAGAAAAAATACAAATTTCTTATTTTTTTCTTACATTTTTCTTATATTCTTCTGTTGAAAGCGTTTACAGTGGATAATCTATTGATACAAGCACCAGTCCATTCGGCGGTGCTGTTATTCCCTCGGAAGTATGTTCCTTCGCCTCCAGAATATCTCTGATTTTCTCTGGTTCATAGAATCCACGCCCCACACGAATCAACGTTCCGGCAATGATACGAACCATATTATATAGGAAGCCGTTTCCCGTTACACGAATAACGATTTCTTTTTCATTTTCTAAATTTGAATTTTCCTGTCCCCAATTCGAAGCCTGGAACTTATCCATCGGAATCTCTTTAATTGTTATTTCATGCACTGTACGCACAGTATCTTTCGCATTAGTCCGTACATTGCAGAAGCTTGCAAAATCATGCTCCCCTAAAATGTATTTCGCACCTTGTCTCATCTTTTCCACATCTAAATCGAAAGAAACGAAGGTGCTGTACCGGTTTTTCAGCGGATTTCTCACCTTCGCGTTATAAATGTGATATTCATATGTTTTGGATATCTCGTTCTGATATCTCGGATGCCAATCTATCTGCACTTCGTCAGATCTTACGATCACAATATCTTCCGGCATCTTCTGATTCAGTGCATATGCGAACCGGTCTCCCGGAATCCGGGATTCTGTATCAAAAACGGCTACATTTCCAAGTGCATGTACTCCGGAATCTGTCCGGCTTGCACCTATGATCCGGATATCTTCTCCGGTCAGTTTACTGATCTGTCTATTTAGGATTTCTTCTATTGTAATACCGTTCGGCTGAATCTGCCAGCCACAGTAATTGGTACCGTCATAGGCAACTACTATCCGAATTCTTCTCACTCTTCAAAACCTCCTGTTAAAAAATCCAGATATGAAACGGTACATATCTTCCAATCACGAATACTGCTGCCACATAAAGAATCACAATTGCATAGGCCACACGGTCACGGCTCACATAACGAAGCGGTTTCATCTTCGTACGTCCTTCTCCTCCGTGGTAGCATCTTGCCTCCATCGCCATGGCAAGGTCATTTGCATGGCGGAACGCAGATACAAAAAGCGGTACAAGGATTGGAATCATAGCTTTTGCTCTTTGAAGCATATTTCCACTTTCAAAATCTGCACCTCTGGCAATCTGTGCCTTCATAATCTTGTCCGTCTCCTCCAGAAGAATCGGGATAAAGCGAAGTGCTATAGACATTGTCATAGCGATCTCGTGAACCGGAATATGAATTTTGTTCAACGGTCCAAGCAGCTTCTCAATAGCATCTGTCAGCTCATTCGGCGTCGTTGTAAATGTCATTAATGATGATCCAATAATCAGATAAATTAATCGGATCGCCATATACACCGCATTTACCAGTCCTTCTTCTGTGATTGTAAAGATCCACCAGTGAACTAATGTGTCACCGCCTCTTGTCAGGAACAACTGAAATAATACCGTCAACATCAAAATCATGATAATAGGCTTCAGACCTTTCACAATATAACCAAACGGTACTTTTGACAAACGTACTACCATCACAAGAAATGCGGTCGCAATGATGTATCCTGGAATACTCCGAAACAGGAATAATGAAATCAAGAATAAAAGTGTGGATACAACCTTCACTCTTGGATCCAGTCTGTGCAATATACTTTTTGCCGGATAATATTGTCCTATTGTAATGTCTCGAATCATTTTTTATATCTCCAATATCTATTTACAAGCCTTTTATCTTTTTTTGCTATTGTCTTCCTAATGCATGCATAATCTCATCTGCTGCCTCTTCTACAGTTGTAGCAGTCACACCTACCGGGAATCCTTTCATCTTCAGATCATGCATAATGTATGTCACCTGCGGTGCTGCAAGTCCGACCTTCTCCAGTTCCTGATAATGTGCGAACACATTTTTCGGGGTATCGTTATACATCACTTCACCACTGTTCATCACAATCAACCGATCCGCATATCTGGCGATATCCTCCATACTATGGGAAACCAGAATAACCGTCAGATCCGATTCCTTGTGCAGATATGCAATCTGATCCAGAATCTCGTCGCGCCCCTTCGGATCTAATCCCGCAGTCGGCTCGTCCAGTACAAGCACCTTCGGACGCATTGCCAGTACCCCGGCAATTGCAACTCTTCGCTTCTGCCCTCCTGAGAGTTCAAATGGTGATGATTTATAATATTTTTCTTTTAATCCTACAAGCTTCAATGCCTCCAGCGCCCGTGCCTCACACTCTTGCTGTGACAATCCCTGATTCTTCGGTCCAAAACACACATCCGTCAGCACATCTATTTCAAATAACTGATGCTCCGGATATTGAAACACAAGTCCCACCTGGCTTCTGAGTGCCCGCATATCGTACCCATCCTGGTAAATGTTCTCTCCATTATAATAGATGGCTCCGCTTGTTCCTTTGATCAGTCCATTCAGATGCTGGATCAGCGTAGACTTTCCGGAACCTGTATGTCCGATGATCCCCACAAATTCTCCATGTGGAATCTCCAGGCAAATGTCTTTTAACGCATGTTTTTCGTAGGCTGTACCTTCACTGTATACATAATTCAAATGTTCTATTTTAATTGACATAATGCCTCCACCAGTTCTTCCTTCGTCAAAATTCCATCCGGAATGTCAAGTCCTCGTTTCTTAAGCTCGTCCGCAAGAATCGTCACCTGCGGAACATCTAATCTGTAGTACTTCAATGTATCGACCTGAGAGAAGATTTCTTTCGGTGTTCCTTCCATCACTACATGCCCGTGATCCATAACATAAATCTTGTCTGCATCGACCACTTCTTCCATATAATGTGTGATCAGTATAACCGTAACTTTCTTCTGCTCTCTTAACTTCTGCACTGTTTTTAAAACTTCTTTTCTCCCCATCGGGTCCAGCATAGCTGTCGGCTCATCAAGAACGATGCATTTCGGCTCCATAGCGATGACCCCGGCAATTGCTACACGCTGCTTCTGTCCACCGGAAAGCTTATTGGGTGAATGATGCCGGTAAGAAATCATTCCAACAGATTTCAAACTGTCTTCTACACGTTTCCAGATTTCGTCGGTTGGTACGCCCAGATTCTCCGGTCCAAATCCAACATCTTCCTCCACGACCGTTCCGATAATCTGATTGTCTGGATTCTGAAAAACCATGCCCGCACTCTGTCTTACATTCCACAGCTCGTTCGGATCTTTTGTGTCACGTCCGTCTACCCACATCGTTCCATCAGTTGGCACAAGAAGCGCATTTATATGTTTTGCAAATGTGGACTTTCCTGAACCGTTATGACCAAGAATTGCAATAAACTGCCCTTCTTTCACATCGATATCCACCTCATCGATTGCCCGGGACTTGCCGATAATATTGCCATCTTCATCCCGTTTGTCATATTCAAATACCAGCTTGTCTGTCTGTATCATATCCATGGGCTCTTTGTGCCTCCTCTAATTTAACTGTTTACTTTTTATCTTAAACTCTCTCCGGAGCCGGGTATTCTACTCCCATTGTGTCTACCGTAACTTTTTTCATCTTCTGCTCTTCCAGTGGTCTGTCACTGTAATCGGTTGCTGTCTCAGCAATTTTATTTACAATATCCATTCCTTCTGTAATCTTACCAAATGCAGCGTAAGCTCCGTCCAGATGCGGGGAATTCTTGTGCATAATGAAGAACTGGGAACCTGCTGAATCCGGATGCATTGCTCTTGCCATAGAAAGAACACCCTCTGTGTGTCTTAAATCATTTGCAAAACCATTCTGTGAGAACTCGCCTTTGATTGTGTATCCCGGACCGCCCATGCCTGTTCCATCCGGGCATCCACCCTGGATCATGAATCCTCGAATCACTCTGTGGAAGATGAGTCCGTCATAGAATCCGTTCTGAACCAGTGAAATAAAGTTGTTCACTGTGTTCGGAGCAATTTCCGGATATAATTCTGCTTTCATAATGTCACCGTTTTCCATTTCAAATGTTACGATTGGGTTTGCCATGTTGTATACCTCTTTCTTCTATATTTTTATTTTAATTTTTCTCAGATTGTTGGAAATTACCCGAAAAGCAAATCTAAATTTGCAGTCATTCTGTTCCCGATAATTTTCGAAAATCCTGAGTAATATTGTAGCGTAGGTTAGGTGTATCGTCAATATTTCCTGGTACTGATATATTCTATTGTTACTTTTTATTCTATATCTGAAAGCTGGATGGGCAAACACGTTGCCTAATTAATTGTAGTGTGGTGTAAGGCGTATGAGGCCTCCTTTTTCTTCGCAGCCGGTGTTCCAGAAGTCTTCAAGTTCGAAGGTATCGCTTTCCCCATAAGTTGCTGTTTTGATGTACATTTTTCCATCTTTTTCTTCGTATCCGGTGAGCAGGAACCAATGCCAGATATAGTCTTTGTAGGCTTCGTTCTGATGGCGCAAAAGCAGGTACGGTACAGGAATGTCCTGATCTAGTTGTTCTTTAATAAATATAGCTGCTTCCTGCCATGTATGATCACCACAGAATTCTTCCATCCTGATGTAAATATCCGTGTGTTTCGCTTCATTTACATCTTGAATATATCGTCCAAGACCTTCCACGAACCAGCTAAGCTTCCGTACACCGCCAGCACGTGGTTTGAGGTAAGGTTTCATGATCTGGCTGAATGCCTTATAATCTTCTTTTGTAAGGCATTCTATATCGAATGGATAAAGCGGCTTCATCTTTTCATTCCGAAGTCCGAAATAAATGCAGCTGTCGCATGCGGTCGCTGCAGCACAGCCACCCATATGCATAACCAGATTCGTGAACCAGTCCTGATTGCCTCCGTAGCACCCTTCTATTGTAAAATAATCCAGTTCTTTTTTCATATTCAGTCACTTCCTAACCAAATTTCTATATATTTTCACTTAATTTCAAAAATGCAAATGCAAAAATTATTTCTTGTACATTATATCCAACTCTGTCACTTCCTACAAGAGCGAGTCTCACAATGTCATCCCTGCCCAAACTCGCAAGAGCGATTCCTTTAACTTCGGATTGACTTCATTTTTCCAGAATGCTATTATTTTCCTAAGATGCCTGGAAAATGATTACCAAACGAATCTTAGCAATACGGCTAAACTACACATTTTCCACCCGGAAATGAACGAACATGGGCAAGGCAAATAATAAGAAAGAAGGAATCACTATGAAATTAGGTTTTATCGGCACTGGAAATATGGCGTCTGCTATTATGGGCGGTATTATAAAGAATCAAATCATCCCTGCAAATGATATTATCGGAGCAGATGTCATGGAAGCTGGACGCGAGCGTGTAAAAGAGCAGTTCAAAATTCAGGTAACTGCTGACAACCATGAAGTTATCAATAGTTCTGATATTGTCATTTTATCTGTAAAACCGCAGTTCTATGCAGAGGTAATTGCCGAAATCAAAGATGATGTTCGTGAAGATCAGATCATTATCACAATCGCACCAGGCAAAACTTTGGCGTGGTTAAAGGAACAGTTTGGTAAAAATGTAAAAATTGTCCGTACAATGCCAAATACTCCGGCGCTTGTGGGAGCAGGTATGACTGCCGCATGCCCGAATGAATATATGACAAAAGAAGAGATTGCTTATGTCCTCACACTTCTGGAGAGTTTCGGACGCGTTGAGATCATTCCAGAGCGCCTGATGGACACCGTCGTTTCTGTTAGCGGAAGCTCCCCGGCTTATGTATTTATGTTTATCGAAGCTATGGCTGATGCAGCCGTTTCCGGTGGTATGCCAAGAGCTCAGGCTTACCAGTTCGCTGCCCAGGCAGTTCTTGGAAGTGCGAAAATGGTTCTGGAAACCGGAAAGCATCCAGGTGAGTTAAAAGATATGGTATGTTCCCCGGCAGGAACAACTATTGAAGCTGTCCGTGTTTTGGAAGAAAAAGGCTTCCGCAGCTCCGTAATCGAAGCCATGAAAACTTGTGAAGAAATTTCCAAGAGCATGTAAAAAATTTTTTATTTTGCAAAAATGTCTTGATATTATCATAATTTTGCAATATAATTTAATCAAATTTTTATTGTATTATTAATTTTACCCAACCCAAATTTTAAGTGCGAACAGCACTTAATCAAACATTGTGGTCGCCCGGTTCCTCAATTAACTTGGCAACAACAAAAAGGAGACGCTTCAGATTCTATTATAAATCTGAAGCGTCTCCTTTTTACACAGCTATATCAGATGTGAGATGACTCATCTATCCCAAAATTCTTATCTACCAGATAACTGTACTCGCGAAATGCTTCTTCCTGCTCAAATCCTTCGCGCAGAGATTCCCGCAATCCTTTGTAATACCAGCCAATCGTGTTCTTTTCTTTCATTCGGAAACGATTCCACAACTCTTCTCCCATGACCGGATAATCCCTGTCGATATCACGGATATTAGAAAGCTTGTCTGCCAGACCAATCATACGCACCTCATACGGTGCATATTTTAAATGCTCAATCGTATGACTCTTGCGCTCAAACCATGTCTTTGACTTGTCTTCGCTCTCCTGAGCCACCAGCGCTGCCACACGCTCAGAAAACTCCTGCGCCAGTACTTCCCGTGTAATTCCCTGGCAATCCTCGATTGTATCATGCAAAAGCGCTGCACTGATAATCTCCTCATCAAAAGTCAGTGTTGCGACAATCTCACCCACCTCCAATGGATGAACAATATACGGTCTTTTCGTCCCTTTTCGGAACTGCCCCTCATGTGCCTTTGTAGCAAATGCAATCGCACGAGCGACCATCTGCCCTTTCTTTTCTAATTCGTTCAAAATTTTATCCCCATATTCGCTGCCAGTCACCTGTCTTATTGATAAGTCCTATATTACAAGCGTGCTTATCAACTATTATTTAAATAATAGCATCTCGTTCTTCAAATATCAATCATTCCAGTATATAATAAATATAAATATGTATTTATAAGATGATGTTGTGGATTTTTGCCTCAACTGTAATGCATAAAAACATTTTTCCTGGAGGTCATTATGTCTGAATATACACAAAAATATGCATTTGTTACCGGCTCTTCCCGTGGCATCGGACGTGCGATCGCCCTTCGACTCGCGGCTGAGGGCTATCATATCTTCCTGAACTGTTCCCGCTCTTTTGACGCACTGGAAGAAACCAGACAAGAAATTGAAAAGATTGGCACATGTACACTGGTGCCAGGTGACATTGGAAATCCTGATACTGTGCGGGAAATCTTCCATACGATTGCCAAGACCTGTGACCATCTGGATGTACTGGTAAACAATGCCGGGATTTCCCACATCGGGCTTCTCATGGATATGACTGATGAAGACTGGGATAAGGTGCTTTCCAGTAATCTCTCCTCCGTCTTCTACTGCTGCCGCGCTGCCATTCCTCCTATGCTGTCACACGGAAGCGGAAGGATCATCAACATTTCCTCCATGTGGGGCGTAAACGGTGCATCCTGTGAAGCGGCTTACTCTGCTTCCAAAGCCGGTGTCGGCGGGCTCACCCAGGCACTTGCCAAAGAACTGGCAAGAAGTAAAATTCCAGTCAATGCTCTTGCATGTGGTGTCATCGATACCGAAATGAATAAACAATTAGACGAAGCAGAACGGGCAGAACTTGCGGAAGATATCCCTGCCGGACGCTTCGCCACTCCTGAAGAAGTTGCTGAAATGGTGTGGAAACTAATCTGCGCGCCAGAATATCTCACCGGACAGATCATCACATTTGACGGGGGATACTTATAAAGAAAAAGATGCACGACTGCAGAATCTTATCCTGCAATCATGCATCTTTTTATTGATAAATTCTTATTTATGGTCTCTGACCCATTCCACCTTCCAGTGTCAGTGTCTCACCACTCATATATTTGAAGTCTGGAGATGCAAGCTGTACACACACTCTTCCGATCTCTTTCTCTGCGTCTGCATAGTGACCTGCCGGCGGCATCTTTACATTTGCCTTAAATGCGTCCGGATAAGCCTGCTCGAATTTCTCAAGCTGTGCAGTCCATGCAAGTGGGCATACGATGTTGACATTGATTCCGTCCGGTCCCCACTCAGTTGCTGCAACTCTTGTAAGTCCACGGATTCCTTCTTTTGCTGCCGCATATGCACACTGACCATAATTACCAAAAAGTCCCGCACCGGAAGCAAAGTTGATAACGCTTCCTTTTGTCTCTTTCAAGTATGGATAGCATGCCTGCATATAATAAAATACTGCATACAATCCTGAATACATTGCCAGATCGAACTGTTCCTGCGTATGATCTGCCAGTGTAACTCCGGATGCAGAAGCCTGTGCATTGTTGATCAGCACATCGATTCGCCCAAATGTATCGATTGCCTGTTTCACGACATTGTCAACAACTGCTTTATTGTCTGCGCCTGCAGATACGTCTGCTTGTACCGGAAGTACTTTTATTCCGTACAGTCTCTCTAATTCTTCTTTTGCATCTGTCAGTTTCTGCACATTACGTCCTGTAATAACAAGATTTGCCCCCTCTTTTGCATATGCAGTTGCGATTCCATATCCGATAGATCCACATCTGCCATCACTTAATACCGCGCGTCCCGCTCCTGTGATGATCGCTGTCTTACCTGTTAAAAATCCCATATTTCCTTCTCCTTTCAGTAAGCCTTTTCTTGTATAACGTACCATATCACATTTTTACATTCAATTCAATATTATTTTACTATTTTTCGCAATTTTCTATAAATAATACGATCGATAGTTAAAAAACAAACTATTTTTATAAATTTGAGTTAATATTATATCAAATATAGATAATTTAACATTTCCTGCTATGTAACTAAAAAAGGTCCACCGGACCTTTTTGTCGTATGCTTGGCAACGAAAAAGGCGCCATACAGCCAATGTCATGAAGTTAACATTAGCCATATAGCGACCTTATACTTACATTTCTTATTATTTACACTTCTATTCTTACATATCTTTTTCTTCGTATTTTTTATATTCATCAAACTGCGCAAGAATTGTCTCGTCCGGTGCTTTTGTAACCATACTGACGATTACGATAAAGCACAAGCTGATAACAAATCCGACTAACAAAGAATAAATTCCTGTTGCATTTCCGATTGTCTGTCCATTTACAATTGGAAGATAATCCCAGATCAGCACAGTCACTGCTCCGGACACCAGTCCTGCCACAGCTCCCGGAAGATTCGTTCTGCGCCAGAAGAGGCTCATAACGACAAGCGGACCAAATGCTGCTCCAAGTCCTGCCCATGCATCAGATACCAGGTCCATGATAGAACTGTTCGGATCCCATGCGATGAAAAATGCTAATACAGCTACGCCAAATGTTGTCAGACGTGCTACATTTAATACCTTCTTATCAGAAGCTTCCGGATTCAGAATGTTCTGGTAAATGTCTTTAGACACGGAAGAAGAACATACCAGAAGCTGTGAATCTGCAGTTGACATTACAGCTGCCAGGATTCCACAGATAAACAATCCTGCAATAAATGGAATCGGAATCTTTTCGATGAAAACCTTCTGAATCATCTCAATAAATACTGACTCTGCTGATGGTGCCCCCTCTGTTACTCCGAGAATCTCCGGATAGAGAAAAGCACGTCCGAGCAGTCCGATCGCAATCGTAAATCCAAGGGAAAGTACAACCCACACAATTGCAATTGCTGAAGATTTCTTCAGTTCTTTCTCACTGCGGATTGCCATAAAACGAATCAGGATATGTGGCATACCACAATATCCAAGTCCCCATGCCATATTAGAAATAATCTCTACCGCTGTGATCGGATGATCTCCATTATATGTAAAGCTTAAGTAATTGTCCGGATTCACTCCTGTATTTGCAAGCATGTTATGAAAATCACCACCTACAAATCCCCATGCCAGCACCGGTACTGCAAGAATTGCAATCAACATCAGTAATCCTTGGAAGAAATCTGTAGAACACACTGCAAGAAATCCTCCCATAAATGTGTAGATCAGAATAACTGCTGCACCCAGAAATAAAGCTATATGGTAATCCAATCCAAATACAGTGTTAAAAAGCTTACCTCCGCTTGCCAGCGCGGAAGCTGTATATACCAGAAAGAAAATGACGATAATAACTGAAGAAATACCAAGTAAAATCTTCTTTTCATCGTGATAACGGTTTCCGAAAAATTCCGGAAGCGTCATAGAATTTCCCGCTACAATTGTATATGCACGAAGTGGTCTTGCGATAATAAGCCAGTTAGCAATCGTTCCAAGTCCTAGTCCTACGGCGATCCATGCCTGCCCGGTTCCAAGTGCATATACAGAGCCCGGAAGTCCCATCAGCAACCAGCCGCTCATGTCAGATGCCTGTGCAGACATCGCAGCTACCGGAGCGGAAAGTCCTCGTCCTCCGAGGAAGAAATCGTCTGCCCCCTTCGTCTGTCTCATGCTCCAGATCCCAATTCCGATCATTCCCAAAAGATAGACGCCAAATGCAATTAATATAGATACTGTTGTTGTCATGTTCTCTCTCCTTTTCTATAATCAAAGAACGCTCTCACTTTTGAGAGCATTGTATTAATTATACTAAAAAATGAATATTTGTCAATATATGCTTTCTTGCTCGTTAACGTCACCTGGTAACGACCTGGTAACATTATTCATCTGTTTCATCCGTTATACATGAAACATCAGGTCTTAGTGCTTTGTCTATTTTGCATAATCTTTTTCTCTGTTTTTTATATTTTTTGGTTAATCATAATATTGTGCAGGTGCTATACTACAGTTGTAACAAATAGAACTCATAAAATTATTCAGACTTGGAGGAAAAGATAAATGAATACTTTAAAAGCTGAAAAAAGAACACTTGCCGTAAAGGCAAAAAAATTAAGAAAAGAGGGCTATGTTACCGGTAACGTATTCGGCAAAGAGATGAAAGAGTCCATTCCAGTAAAAATGGATGCTGCCGCAGTTGACCGCCTGCTTAAGACGAGCAATAAAGGAAGCCAGATCATGTTGGATATTGACGGCGAATCCCACAATGTATTGATCAAAGAGGTTGATTATAACCCATTAAAAGGCAGAGTAGATGAGATGGATTTCCAGGCTCTTGTCAAAGATGAAGTTGTACATTCTGTTGCAGAGATTGTTCTTGTAAACCATGACAAACTTGCATCTGGTGTATTGCAGCAACAGTTAGAGGAAGTTTCTTATAAAGCACTTCCATCTGCACTTGTTGACAAAGTTGAGATTGATGTAGCAGAACTCCGTATCGGCGATACGATTAAAGTAAAAGATCTGTCACTTGCACAGGATAAAGATGTCCACTTGGTTACAGATCCTGAGACAACTGTTGTTACTGTAACTGAATCACATATTGCAATTGCTGATGATGAAGACAGTGAAGAGGCTGAGTAATCCCAGTATCGGATCATTTTCAAATTGAACATTTTGTATCTGAACAGATATCATAATTGGAAATTTGTCAGACACTCATAAAAAATGAAGGCTCCTTAAGTGGGAGGCTTCATTTTTTATAAAGAGGACATAGCATTTTAAATAAACACTATGTCCTCAATTAACATTCTTATTCTATTATTCTTATTCCACTGTTACACTCTTTGCAAGGTTTCTCGGCTTATCTACGTCTAATCCCTTTGCCACGCTCACATAATATCCCATCAACTGTAATGGAATAACTGCAAGTGATGTTGCAAAATGTGGATCTGTCTTTGGAATATAAACAGTGAAATCTGCTGTATCCTCAATATTGTAATGACCAAATGTAGTCAATCCCATAAGGTACGCTCCACGGCTCTTACATTCTACCATATTGCTGACTGTCTTCTCATAGAGATCTGGCTGTGTCAGCACTCCGATTACCAGTGTTCCATCTTCAATCAGAGAAATGGTTCCGTGTTTCAACTCTCCTGCTGCATATGCCTCAGAATGGATATAACTGATTTCTTTCATCTTCAGGCTGCCTTCCAGACTGATTGCATAATCAATTCCTCTTCCTACGAAAAATGCGTCTTTTGCATTAGCCTGCTTTGCTGCGAACCACTGGATTCTCTCTTTATCTGCAATAATCTTACTGATCTTATCCGGAATTGTCTGCAGCTCTTCAATATATCCTGTATACTGTTCTTCCGTAATCTGTCCACGAACCTTTGCAAACTGAATTGCAAGTGCATAAGTTGCGATCAGCTGTGTGCTGTAAGCTTTTGTTGTAGCTACAGAAATCTCCGGTCCTGCCAGTGTATAGAATACGTTGTCTGCTTCTCTTGCGATAGAAGATCCGATCACATTTACAATACCAAGTGTCTTAATTCCCATCTCCTTAGATTCACGGAGTGCTGCAAGGCTGTCTGCCGTCTCTCCGGACTGGCTGATGATAATGACCAGACCTTCGGGATCTAAGATTGGATTACGATAACGGAATTCGCTTGCCAGTTCCACACGTACCGGAATTCTTGCCAGGTCTTCGATGACATACTGTGCTGCCATACCTACATGATAAGCAGATCCGCATGCTACGATATAAATCTGGCTGATCTCTTTCATCTCCTCTTCGGATAATCCTACTTCCGATAAATCAATCGCTCCATTTTTCAGGACAGAATTCAAAGTGTCAGAAACTGCTTTTGGCTGCTCATGAATCTCTTTCATCATGAAATGCTCAAATCCTGCCTTTTCAGCTGCTTCTGCATCCCACTCGACCGTCTTCAACTCTTTCTGAATCTCGTCTCCGTCCAGATTATAAAATGTAATCTCTCCTTTTCTTACGCGGGCCATTTCAAGATTTCCGATGTAATACACATTTCTTGTATATTTCAGAATAGCCGGAACATCAGATGCGATGTAAGAATTCTCACCATCTACACCAAGTATCATCGGGCTGTCTTTTCTTGCCACATAAATCTCTCCTGGATAATCCTTAAACATCATTGCCAGTGCATAAGAACCACGAATACGGATCAATGCATGATTGATTGCATCAACCGGTGTACCAAGATATTTCTTATAATAATAGTCAACTAATTTTACAGCAACTTCTGTATCTGTTGCTGAGTAAAAAGAATAACCTTTACGGATCAGCTTATCTTTCAGTTCCTGATAGTTCTCTATAATACCATTGTGAACTGCTACAACATTGCCATCATCACTGACGTGCGGATGTGCATTTGTCTCAGATGGCTCTCCATGAGTCGCCCATCTTGTATGTCCGATACCACATGTTCCAGGTACGGATTCTCCGCCATTCGTCTTCTCAGACAGAACTTTCAGACGGCCTTTTGCTTTAATTACTTCTGTCTCTTTCTCCCCATCTCTTACTGCGATTCCTGCTGAATCATATCCTCGGTACTCCAGCTTAGAAAGACCATCCAACAGAATTGGTGCTGCCTGCATATCACCTGTAAATCCTACAATCCCACACATACTATAACTCCTTTCACTGTGTCTCTTGTATATGTACACTTCAAGACTCCCTTGTGAGCCCCGATACGAAATCCGGTATCTAAAAAAGCTTTTTTGCGACCAGATTCCTCTTATTTGTCATTATATAGTCAATTCTACAATCCGTGTAAGTATACCATAGAAGCTTCGCTGGCGCAAGAGATGAAGCTGATTCAAACTATCTTTGTAATTGAGCTTTGCCAGAGTGTATATAATATGATGACTGTCGATGAGATCGAGACATTTTTATATTAACATCTCCTGCTCGATTTCCATCTTATTTTCCAATATACACTGTTTCAGTACTTCTAATTTACCGGCATTCAATGCTTCTAACTTTTTCTGCTTTTTGCTGCATAGCTTAATTCCTTTTCCCTTTTCCAACGCTGCCTTATAGGAGGGAACGTCCATCTTCCATGGAATCAGATTTGGAAAAATATTCTTTTCATTATACAAAAAAATCTGTATTCCACCGTAATCCATATCTCCCCAATGATAACACTGGATTTCTTCCGGTGCTGTCTTCATTAACATTTGCAAAAAGCGAACTTCCTTTGGCGAAAAGTAGCCATGACAAAAGATATATAAAACTTTTGGATTATATTCCATGCTTTCATAATTCGCTTTATTCTCAATCACAATGATTTTTTCAACACTATTTCGTAAGTTTGGTACGGCATGCTCTAATGTCTGTGCATTAAGTACCGTTCCATAATAATTCAAGGAAGTGTCGATTTTCTTCTCTATCGCTGTGCCATTTCGATCTGTCATGCAATACTCCACGGCACCTTTCCATTCTAATGTCTGGGAATAACTTAATATTCCATGTGCTGCCAGTATCTCATCATCTGACATGCCTTCTTCATATTGCGGAGAGTATTTCAAAGCTTCGATAACTGCACCTTGATAAATGCGTTCGAAAACTTTAGATGGCGTGATATCATTTTTCTTTTCAAATACTTTGGAGCTGAACACGCGCTTCCATTCCGGTTCTTTCAGATCAGCTAACGCTTTCAGACACTTAAGAAATTCTTCATCCTCCGCTTTGGATAACTCTTTCGTATTCCCTTTATTCAACTGTTCCAGCACATGATTACAATAAGCGAACAGACAGCTTCCGGATACATCCTCCTGCAGTTTGCACACTCTTGTTATTGCCTGTAACTGGCGTTCTCTAGGATCAATGACCCCAATTAAGTCACATAATCCAGGAATTACTTCTACCCGATAATCAATCTTCGTGATATCTGTATTCATTTCTCTCCAGTCAAAATGCAGATATTCTTCTCCGCCTAATGCTGGAATTCTTTCTAAAACTTTTGCCTGTCTGACCAGTTCATCTCTGCCACCCACTATTTTCAAAAGATCCCCATCCACCTTTGGGTGCTTCATTCCTAAGAGATTTCCTATGCGATAGTCCTTTGTATTTGTCTTATCGATTAGCCATTTTGCCAACGGCAGATTCTTTTCATTATATTCCATATTTTATTCTTCACTTTTCATCATAACCTTACATTTCTTTTTATAACATGCGATTGAAGTAATTATAAAGATCCTCCAAAGTTAGCAACATTACGTTTCGTTCATGTGCCACTGCAAGCAATTCCTCGGTAAATCCTCCCAGTGAAAAAATAATATAATAATATTTTTCTCCCTTTGCAAAGGCCATCGCATATCGTTCTAATAATTCTAATTCATTCAACCCAATTTTCTCATTTTTGAATTTACAAGACCCCATCAAATACTCTGCTATTTTCTGATTTGATTCCTGTACCGGAACACCTACAATATCTATCTGTATCTGCTTCTTCTCACGCGGATCAGTTCCCCACCACTGACCGACATCAGCCAAATCAAACGGCAGGTTGTCTGCATAACGCATCAGATACTCCTTACACATCTTTTCAAATATAAGTTCCATATAGTCATGCATATGATAGATTTTTGGATATTTCCATTGTCTACCATATGGGGAGCATATCAATTTACAGGGATTGTGGCACTTTTTTAACTAATCAACTGTCAAAGATGAGATTATATCACAGCAAAAACAAAAAACAACCAGTCCTTAAAAACTAATCAAGGGGCAAATCAATATTTCTCATTCTTTTTGAATAAAATGGAAAATTCTCTTAAGTTTCCTCTTCTATCTCTAATAACCCTAAATCAAGCAATGAAACACACAACAAGCTCAGTATTCTATATGCCTTTCCCAATGATTCCATTTCATACGGGATTGGTTCGTTTATCCCATTTCGCCTAAAATATATCTGATTCTCCGGAGACTCTAAAGTCACGATATTTCCAGTTGCTTTTTTATTATACTCAATCCTTTGTTCAAAATGATATTGCTCAAAGAAATCATTAATGAGTTTTGTTCCAGACTCTTCCATATAAGATCTTAGTGATAAATCCACTCCCTTATACTGCGTAGCACTTTTTAAACACATATCCATATATACAGAATTAGACAAAAACTCAAACCATTTCTGTAATTTTACTTGTCCTCGAAATCTTGTATTAAAAAATATATCTCTCAAAAATAATAACTGTTTTGGTATATCTGTATAATTCTTTACCTCTGTCAGTATTGTATTTGCTGTACTTCCCTCCCTTGACAACAATTCAATACCATCTACAGTCAACTTTTCTCTCAAAAATACATCTACCCATTGATAAGAAATATCATAAATTATTTCAGATTTATCAATTTCAAAAACATATTTTAATTCCATTACCGGAGTATCAGAAAATAAACATATATATTCCACCCAATTCACTTCATTTTTGGCCAAAAATAGGCTCTATCTTCTCATAGTAATGCAGACTGGATGTAAACGTTTCACATTTTTCAAATATGGCTGGTGGAATTTAGTCTAGCACCCCGAATTCCAGTAGCCCGTAAGGAACAACTTTTTTTCAAAATTACTCACTAAGCACAGAACTATTCAATTACACCCTGTAAAATGGCATAAAAAAAGAACCTCTGATTGCTCAGAAGCTCAATAATATCTGCTATTTTCTCTTATTCTGTCTCATTCATCATCAAGGTAACTGCCTGTTTCAGATCAAATACCACCAGATTACACTCTGCATGATAGGTTCCTGATATTCGATAGCTTTTTTCTTCATCCCATTTACATACTTTCCAGATAATACGCAGCATAGGAATACTGTTTATTACAAAGTTCCAGTCATTCTCACTACATTTTGGCACATAGAAGCACTCTGAATCTTTCCGATCAGATGCCTGTACCGCAAAAAGCTGTTTCTCTGGGTTAAAAAGGAAGCGAATATACTTCGGTTCACCCAATCTTTTTATTGTAGAATGAAATATCCGTATTCTTCCTGCTTTTTTGCACAGAGATACCCCTGTAATGTTTATTGTCTTTTGCGACATTTGCACTCCTCCTTCCAAATTGAGCGCACTTTCCCTATTATCTGCATGAAGTCAGTTCGACGTACCCCTCACACATATTTATTTCTAACGCCTTCTTATGTTCTTCTACCGGTAAGCCAAAGGAATCTTTCCAATCACTTGGATAGAATGGTATTCTGTTTCTCTTTTTTATTGCCTTTTCTTCGTCTGCAATCGCAGCTTTTTCTTTATCTGACAGTGTTTTTTCCTCCTGATTTACTGTCTCTGGCAATATAGTTCCTTCTGCTACTTTCTTTTTACGTTTTGTATCCATAAATATTTCTGTTTCTAACAAGTCAAAAACGTAAATAGTTTCACCTTCATGGGTTATTTTGTGTCCAAGTATTTTATAACGACAGTCCATGCTCCATCCCATCATATCATACAGCATTGCTGAAAAAATCTTATTGGACATTTTCCTGCTTTTTCTCTTATCAGGCTTTGCAATGCACCACCGCAGAGCATCTTTATCATTCTCTTCGCATTTACGCACTACCATACGTTTATCTTCTGGATTCACTAATATCTGTATGTAAACTGCATCTTCTAAACCAGCGATGCAGGCTGTATTAAATGTTACACTGTCTCTCCGGATCACAACTGCCGGTTCTCGCAAATGAGCAAAAAGTTCCCTTCTGACTACCTGAAACCCATCGTAGCTGAAATCCTGTGCAAGTTCCAGTGCTTTCTGATCTATATTTTCTGTATTTTCGTTTCTGTTTTCTAACACTGTTTCACTCATACTGCACACCTCATTCTATCTATCATCCCTTGTGCCTGTTCATTTAGCCTGTTCAGTAAATCTTCTGATATTATATCCATTCCCTCAACAGCTTTAGCTGGGCGCAATACATCCCATTCTCCATAATAAGTAACTCGTTCCAATAACACTATATCCCCTGCAGCACATCCGAAATGTCCTGCCCACGTTTCCGGATAAAGTGTCCGATACTCCTTTGGTCTGACTTTCTTTTCTTTTTCTATAACTGCTGTATCTTCTTTTTCTATCTGCTCATTCGTCTCCACTATTTCGTCTATCGAAGGTTTCTCTATAGTTTCCTGTTGGATTATCTCTGGTTCTTCCAGATTAAAAAGGAAAATCTGTTCATCGACAGATTTAGAATACTGACCTCTAAATCGGTATTTGCAGTCTCCATTCCAGTCCATCAATTCATACAATGGCTGTGAAAATCCCCTGCAGCTCTTGGGAAGTACTGCCCATTTCCCTTTTCTTATCGTTCCCCATCTTACCGCATTGACATTATCTTTTTCACAAGGTCTGACAGCAATAATTTTCTCAATCGAATTAAAGAGTATCTCCACATACTCCACATCTTCAAATTTCTTTAGACAGGCAGTGTTAAATGTAAGCTGCCCATCGGATATAGTCATCGCCGGATCTAATCTAGTGGAAAAAAACTGTGCCCTGACGATCTCATATCCAGATAAATCAAACTTACTTTCTATATTTTTCTCCGCTAAATTCTCTCCTCCAGCGTTCTTTTCAGTTTCTTCATATACGCTCTGGCTTGCCTGTTGATAATCATCACCAGTAAATCCAGTCCAGGAACGATTAACTGAAACAAATCCCTTTAAAGCACCTGAATCTACTACTTTCAAATTCGGAAAAGGGAATCCCTCTTTCGCATATCTGGTTACAGACAGCATTTTTTGTGCCGCATTATAGACTTCTCTGTCTACAATCGCTTCGTGATGATCATTCTGACGATACTGATTTCTGTCGTGCCGGTTCTTTTTTGCTTTGTGATCCAGATAATTTGGTGTAAATGTCTTTCTTGAAAGCACATCACCACAGTACCTTTCATTTCGCAGTAGATTTACAACTGTACTGCTACTCCACTTCAGATTACCACGCTTTGTTTTCCGCTTTAGCTGCATCATAATTTCTGCTATTTCAGAGGTCGGAAATCCATTAAGAAACAAATAATAGCACAATCTCACTGTTTCTGCTTCTTCTTCGTTTATCACAAGGTTTCCATCCTCATCTTTATCATATCCAAGCAATTTTGGTGTAAGAAAAATTCCCCTGGAAAATCTCTGCTCTATGGATATATTCATAATCTCGCTTTTTGTATGGGATTCTTCCTGTGCGGCTGCCGAAAGAACTGCCAGCATCATTTCACTGGTATTATCAAGAGTATAAATATGTTCCGTTTCAAAGAATACGCCTACTCTCGGAACCATATTTGCCAGTTCACGAACCTTAGCAATACAATCTACAATATTTCTTGCAAATCTGGAAACACTTTTTGTAACGATTAGATCTATTTTCCCGGATTTGCAGTCCTCTATCATTCGGTTAAACTCATCCCTGTGCTGTAAGGAGGTTCCGGAAATTCCTTCGTCTGCATAAATTCCAACCAGTTTCCATCCCTGATGTTCCTTTATCATATCCTCATAATGATTTTTCTGCAGTTCATAAGAAGATATCTGGTTCACATCATCTGTAGACACACGACAATACGCACATACCCGTTTCTCCGTTGTATCTTCAAATAACTTTTCTTTTGGTTTCGCCGGAATAAATTCCAATTCGCTTCGATCAACACCTTTATATCTTTCACGAATCCTATTCTTCTGTTCTTCCCGGCTATTTATTTCTTTTTCATATCCGTTCACCTACATCACTCCCATTTAACTGCCAATACCATTTATCTCCCAATTTATAAGATATAATCCCCATATCTTTTTTTGCTTGTTCCACAGTACGCTTTCCAATTCCATTTGCCCGCATTTTATCAAATATATCTGCACATGCCATATCTGTTCCATTCAATAACAATCGCAGATAATCCTTTGCCTTGTCCAATTTGCTGTCCGTTCTTGGTTTACGCACCAGAATATCTTCTACTTCATATTCATCCTGCCCTATCCATCGGAATCCATAATCCGGATTTAATTCAAAAACATAGGCTTTTCCTTCTGGTGCCAGATTATTTTTAATCTGAAACATTACACGATGATATGGGATATTCCTGTCCCTTCCTACCAATAAGATGCTCCTTGCCACTGCAGCTATGTCTATACTTCCAAGACCTCTGTATATGCCTTTTGCACGATTGCTTTTATTCATATGTCCAATCAATACAACTGCACATCCTGTCCGTTCTGCAACTTTTACAAGATTTCCAAGAACGGAACGTACCGAATTTGAACGTTGCATTTCCCCGTCCATTCCTAAGTATGCCTGAAGGGGATCAATAACCAATAATTTTGCCTTTATACCTTCAATCGCCTGTGCCAGTCTCACATCATTTAATAAAATAGGTTCTTCATCAGACTGTTCCAAAAATGCGATCCGACTGCAATCTGCTCCTGCTGCTTCCAATCGTGGCTTGATTGTATCTTCAATCCCATCTTCTGCCGCCTGATAAATTACATTTCCCGGTATCCTGTCCCCGCTTCCATCCGGCATAGCATCTCCATTTGTAATAAGTGCTGCAAGCTGCATCATCATTGTGGATTTTCCTTCTCCTGGATCTCCTTGCAATATCGTTATCTTTCCATAGGGAATATACGGATACCATAACCAATCAACTTCTTTTGATGACACTGTATTGTAATATGTAATTCTATAATCATTTTGTTCCTTTTCATTTTGAGCCATCTATAACCCTTCCAGCTTTTTATTTTTCTCTGTCATATCTGCAACCAGTTCTGTAATTGTTTGTATTTCTTTTGGTGTAAGACCAGATACGTCAACCGTTCTTTTACTTTCGCACCCCAGCAGATAGTCGGTACTCACTCTATAAATTGTAGCTAATCTGACTAAAATTTCATAAGAAGGCTGTCTGACATCATTTTCATAGGAACACATTGTATTTTTATTTACTCCAACCAAACTTGCTACCTGATCCTGCCGCAAGCGATTGTTTTGTCTTAATTGCTTTAATCTATTTCCTAATGATTCCATCATGTGCATCTTACCTTTCTATGCACTATGAAAATTTTTGATTTTACAGTATTTTAGTATATTCTATCAATTTATAGTTCTCGTTTGGGGAACTGCGGTTCCTCTTTCGAGAACCAGCCAAATTTTCAGACTACAATGCTCTATACTATTCTTAATCCATAAATACTGTTTTTTATTATCTTCTCAATTATATAGTATCTAGTGAATTTATTCACTATATTTTTGCATTTTTCCCTACTTATAATTAGACAATCAGGAAATATTTTAGAAGGGCGGGAACAATGTGATTGATTATAGTCCATTATGGGTAACAATGGAAAAACGGAATATATCTCAATATTATCTCGTCAACAATGGCATCGACTATCGAACTATGCAGCAACTTAGAAATAACCAGAATATCACCGCATCTACTATCGAAAAACTTTGCCGGATCTTATCTTGTACCCCAAATGACATTTTAACTTTTACAGATGATGATACACATGATAAATAACTGTCGGAACAGATGAATCCGGCAGTTTTATTTTGCAACATTGCGGTCTTGCGGTGTTGCGGTCTTGATGAAAAATACCTAAAAGCAGCAAAAATGCAGGGATTTCTCTTCCTGTCCCTGCACTCTTGTCATATTATATTTAATTCTTACTGTGCTATGCTTTCTCCCGACAAAACCATACAACATCTTTAGGCTTGAACTTTATGTATAATTTAAAATCAAATTCATAAGCATAATACTTTCTTCTGATACACTCCACTGCTCTCTTTTTATCTAGCAAAACACCATCCACATAATAAAATTCTTTGTATTTTCCAAGTCTCTCTAATTCTCTGAGACATTCCTGTTCTGTTAGATTCTTCATTCTTGCTTTTGAAATTACAAATTTATAACTAAAATTATTCTTCTTTGAGTAAATATGCTCATTTATACCATGCATCCTGCATATCGGTATTGCATTTTCTTTTTCCCTAAGCTGCTTATATGTCTGAGATTGAACATACCTTGCAAGCGCCCAATCTGATGTGTAAGAAAAATTACGCATTGAATAATCTGTTTCTTCTATAAGTTTCAGAACATTTTCAATACCTTTTTCATCATAAGAAATACTTAACTTCTGACACTTACTCTTTATAAATCCATTTAATGCTTCTTGACCACATGTTTCTACTAATCCTGCAACAGTTTTTTCATGATCAATATCTGAATTATCTGAATAATGCATAATTCCGGTTATTTTGGTATATCTTATGTAAAAATCCATCTTATCTTCAGGATTCCATCCAAAAATTTTATTTCTTAGCATATTTTCATCCACATATCTTGCAATCATTGTCGTGTTTAAAGAGCCTTCTTCATCTGGCTCTGAACCTGCCAGTTCTGTATCCACTAATTTTATTTGTTCATCTTGAATCCAAGCATAAATACATTGCTGTTCCATATCTGCAATATCATAATTATGATTATAGAGTTCCCCAAGTTGTTTACACTCTTTTATAAATTCTTCCTTTAATAAGCCTGTTTCTTTATCAAAAAATCCATTTAATAACTTTAGAATAGCATCCTTTTCAGTTCCTAGCATCCCATTCCATTGAAAAAAATCCGACAATTTGTAAAAACATCCAATCAAATCATAATATTGGCAGTATAACATAAAGAGAAATTTTACATTAAAATCCTTCGTCCATATTTTGTATTTAGCAATAATAAAATCTGTATTCGCCTCAAACGTATCTGTTACTGAAATATCTTTAGGAACTCTGTATTGAAAACTTATCAAAATATTTTCTAGGTTTTCTTCTAAAAGGAATGATGCTCTTAATCCACTTATCATGTCATCCGTTATTGTTGTGTATAAAAGATTTCTTATTTTTTTTCGATACTCTTCCGTACGCACATCCATTTCACAATATGCATAATAATAAATCAACTGGAATACCATTGATAAAAACAGAAAATAATGCATATCTTTTTCATATTGATTTTTCACTGTTATGCTTCGAATAAATAGTGTATAAATTTTTTCCTGTTCTTCTATATTATCCGTATTCAATATATACTTGAGAATTTCCAGAGCGACTTCTTCTTCAACCAATAGTTTTCCATCTTCACAATTTCTGGAAAAATACAGTAATTCACTTAAATAGCTTTTTAGGGTTTGATATTTAATCTTTAGCGTTGCTGATTCATTTTTTATCAAAACCCAAAAATACCGATATAATATTCTTTTCCAGTCATAATCTGTTATGCTCCCATCTTTATATACTTTTAATGCACACAGAGACAAAACTTGATTTCTATAATCGTTCTTTTCTAGTTCTTCGTCATTGAAATACTTCATCTCCAGAATTGGTTTTAAATATAAATCTTCCTTCCAATAACCGTACTTTGATACTCCATTAAGCATTTTTATGCTTTGTTCAATCATCTTAGAGTATCCAAACTCTGTACTTATATTGCAACAGACTTGCTGAAATCTAGTTTCAACAAAATTCACCTGCTCCCATGGTAAATTCTCTTTATTATCAACACTTTGTATTAATATAGAATATAATTTACATAGCTCTTCCATTTCTTCCAAATTACGTTCTTTACAACTTTCTATTAAGGCATTAGTCAACGTATTGACATGATATGAGATTTTCCCATTTTTATTAAAATCCCTTTTAACAAGGCTTCCATATCCATTTTCTAGTGTTTTGTATACAGATTCATCATTAATCATAATGTCAAAAACAGAATATGCCATACATCCCGCCGAAAAAATAGTTGCAACTAGCAAACATATCATGGTATTAACACAGCTCACTCTAAAATATAGGCTTAATAGCACAATGCCTAATACAATCTGTAAAAGTGATGTTTTTATATATATCCTTAAATTAATACGCTTTTTTACCCCATCAAATGTCAACAATTCTCTTAATTTGTATCCATAAAATTTTTCTTGTAAAATACCTGCAACCAATGCAATTATAGAAAAACTAAGCAACCCAACCGACACTACAGCTGCAAAAATATAATCCATATATGATTCAGTCACAGTGAATTGCGATACACCAGTTAATTCTACTCCTATATCAAGAATAATTCCAAGAATTATTATACAAGACGATATTTTCAACCAATTACAATAAAGTTTTTCTTTCATACTGTCTCTCTTTGTTTTAACAATGTGCAATAAATCAGCTTTATTCCATCTCATATATTTTTCCCTTTCTTCAAAATTTCCCATAATTCATTTATATTCTACCATATCTACAAGCGTAAAAAAATACCGCTGAACATTCTTTTTCCCTTGTTCAGCGGTATCTTCTAAAATCCATTCTCAAACATCGACAGCCCTGCCATCAGCATCCCTTCATCCATATCCAGTCCATCGCTCTGTTCTTCTTCAATCACTTTCCCGGCATCTTCTTCAACAACTACACTCTTTTTTATCTGCTGTATAAAATCCGTATCCTGCAACAACTGCTGTTTTAATTCCTCCACACTGACATTTGCATTATTATAGGAAGAAACGGGTACATTTTCTTTATGCAGCCACGCATAAACCAGTTCTGTAATCAGTGCTGTTTTGCACCTTTTCTGTGATTTCAGATACCTTCCGATTTCTTTCTGCCGTTCATTATCTTCATTAAATATCAATACAACCCGTATCTCTCCCACGCATTACACCCCCTGTCTCTTCTGGATGTGTAATGCTGTCATTTTCTCATATCCTACCGCATTTGCCCGGATGTCCTCGATAAACTCTATATATTTAAAATCAGAAGATTTTTCAATCTGCTGTTTCAGTAACAGGCTACCTCCACCAAGAAATACTGCCGGATTAGTTCGGAAATCTGGTACATACGCATGGAGTTTATTGATAATTCTCTGCATCCAGTCCCCTGCCATTTTCTGAATCTCTCTTACCACTTCTTCATCCAGAATCGTTGCTTCCTGCATTAATACCTGCTCTACGTCTGAGGATTCCAGATGGATACCGTAATTCTGCTGAATGGAATTAGAAATTTCTGAACGGAGAATCGCCATTCCAGATCTGTCACTGACACGAACTGACAAATCCGGCTGTCCTTTTCTGATTACCAGTAAATCTACAGTTCCGTCTCCAATATCAATGCAGTTGACCGTCCGGTACTGACGGAACAGGCTTGCTTTATAGCACATGACTGCCGCAAAATTTTGAGGACTTACCAGAACATCTTTCAGGTAACAATTTACCGGCTTTCCATTGAATCGGAAAGAAATTCCATGTTTTGAATGTTCCATAAAGTATTTTTTGAATCCCGGAGCCTGCTGTCCGAAGTCTGCTGGTGGCAGTCCAACTCCCAGCACAATATCTTTGCCGGATAAAGTGATTCCTCTTTCCTTTGCTTCCAAAGCCAGTGAAAATAAGGTCAATATAAAGTAATCTTCATCCACTGTCTTATCTGCTTTGAATGGCATCCTTGTTTCTGATAACGTATAATACACACCGTTGTATTCCAGAATATCCTCATTCATAAATCGTCCTGGTTCAGAAGTATATCTTACCAGACCACATGGAAAGTTTACATGTACCCCTTTCATATTTCCGTTTCCATGATCAATTCCCATAATAATTTCTGCCATATCCTATTCCATCCTTTCCTGATCATCTTATACTTAACTGTTACTTAACTTCAAACCGTTTGATTTTCTGCATCTTTTTTCATATTTCTTATGACAGTTACGTATAAGTTTACTTGTACTTTTGTGTCTGTTATGTAAGTTATGTGTTACTTTTGTATCTGTTATCATTATATATGTCACATTTGTATCTGTCAATATTTTTTCCAAAACTTTTGTGGCACTTTTATTTAAAAATGTGATATACTTTTGCTATTGGAGGACTTTGCCTATGAATACAGGAGAAATAATCAAGTATTTTCGTCTGGCTCGTAACATGACACAGGAACAACTTGCACAGGACGCTGAGATCAGTTTCAGTACACTCCGCAAGTACGAAGCCAATGAACGTAATCCGAAATATGAACAGCTTTCAAAAATTGCTGATGCATTAGGTATCAGTGTGAATCTCTTTATGGATTTTGAAATTCAGTCTGTATCCGATCTGTTTTCTATTCTGTTTAAAATGGAGGGACAGGCAGATTTAGAAATTGCAACCTCAAAAGATTTGGCAGATCTATCTGAAGATGCTCTTTTTCTGCATTTTAAAAATGGATACATCAATCACATATTAGGCAATTACCATGCTTCTATTGAAAGTATCCAGGACATGGATGCTCAATATCGTGAAAAAGCTCTATCAGAAATCCAGAACAGATTATTGGATGACAATAGCAGTATCCATACTGACAGTCCTGCTTTATCTGCAGATTCCGGTAAACCTGCACTTTCTCTTTCTTCTGCTGACCAGACTTGGTTTGAATTATCCTCTGACTGCTCTGATGAAGAAAAAGAACAAATGATAAAAGCTGCTTCCTTTATAAAAAGCTGTCTGCGACATTCCGATAAATAAATCTTTGCACAAAAAAGACAGATGTGGAAGTATTTCATTACCTGCATCTGTCTCTTTCTATCCTATGCTATTTTCTACTCATGAATTTCCAATGGAAGTCCATCTGGATCATGGAAAAATGTCATTTTCTTTCCGGTATAATCATCTAGGCGTACCGGCTCTGTTTCAATTCCTTTTCCATTCAATTCATTTACTGTATCATCTACACTCTCAACTTTAAATGCCAGATGGCGTAATCCCAATGCTTCTGGATAATTTACACGAGCTGGAGCATTTTTTATGATAAAAAGTTCTATTTCCTGCGGCCCACACGCCAGATCAATCTTGTAATCGTCACGTTCTTTTCGATAATTTTCTCTGATCACCTTAAATCCAAGCAGATCCACATAAAAATGTTTTGATTTTTCATAATCACTTCCAATGATTGCAATATGATGAATGGTATCGAACATAACTCTCTCCTCCGTTTTTCATATGTTGATATATATTTTTCTCACATTTTATCACAGTAACGATACATGTGGAATAGTCATTTCATATCCATTTATTTTTTTAATTTTTCTGCCAGTTCAAACCAAAACTCCAATTCAACGACATCTTTTTCTCCATGTTTTCTGCTGCCAATACCTACCCAGTCCGCTTCATTTAACAGATTCTTCATTGTTTCCTTATCTTCCAGTGCTGATTCACCATCACTCAGCAACCAGATATATCCCGTCTGCATTTTAATAAGTGCGGACATGTCTGGAAATGTCTGAATCTTAATATTACATCCTGAGATTTTTGAAAACTGTACTGCCCGTTCTGACAGATATATAAATCTCTGATATTTTACAGGATTGATGATCTGATATTCTTCTTTCTTTTTACGCTCTGCTTTTTCCATAATCGTTCTTGCTTCCTGGAATAATTTTTGATGTTCTTTTTCCCTTTCCTCTACCGAAAGTGACTGTTCATGCTCATCCTGTTCCTTCTTCATCTGCTCATACATTTCTGTCTGTTCATCGTAGTAAAACTTTTCAATATTCACTTATATAACTCTCCTCCCACATGCACCCATCAATCAATTCTTACATTACTCGACTTTATTTTCCTTTATTTTACATATCCCTCGATCAAATTATATCTCTTATGGTGAAGATGTCCACCATATTTTTTATTTTATTCGACAATTATAATTGAAATTAATGGTATTTTATGCCAAAAAGCAAAGAAAGGCGGGGATACCTTGATTGATTATAGTCCATTATGGGAAACCATGAAAAAACGCCAAATTTCCCAATATGCCCTGATTAACAAAGGAATTGACAAGCACACCCTCGATCAGCTCCGGAAAAATCAGAACATCACAATCCTTACCGTTGAAAAACTGTGCAATATTCTTAACTGTACACCCAATGATGTGTTCGCTTTCAAAGATGAAAAAGATTTGTAATACCGTCATAGTATAGCAATATTTCTATGGCGGTATTTCTGTATATGACAGGGCAGAGAAAAACCGCAGGTGAAAATTCCTGCGGTTTCTATTTTCTCATACTCTTTACATTTTATTTTTTGTTGGTATCGGAACAAATTCCGGTTTTAGCCGATAAATCTTTCTGTGTCATATTCTGACTCTTGCATATATTATTACGCATGTTCTCTACAATATCTCCACTGCATATATTCATCTTCGGAAATCATTCCCTGCTTTTTCTTTCCTCTGATTGTTCCCCACTGATAAAGGAACTCATTGATTTTCTTATTCTGCAGATTGATCACGACCTCGCCTGTCCTGCCATTTCGTTCCAGTTTCATTTCCGGGAAATAATCTTCCAGTATGAGCAGGCGATATATCATATCATCTTCACTATACCCTTTTGGAGCAGCCAGGCATTTCGGATTAACAAACAACACTCTGGAAATCTTTCCTAGAATTTCTCCTTTTGGTGTCCGCTTTCCCGTTTCATACTGTGCAATTCTTGTCCCTGCACTTCCCTCTCCGATTCCAAGAGCTTTTCCAAGTTCCTCCTGTGTTATACCACGCCACTTGCGTACTTTTTTAATATTCTTTCCTGTACTCATATTCTGTTTCTCCCTTCTCTATGTCGTACCAAGCAGCTTAATGGAAACATTGTTACATACCAGACTGCCCGCACTACAATCACTGCCGCTAACACAAATCCAAACAATGCCCCAATTATCACACAAAAAACTGCCATTCCTACCGTTCCAGACAAACTCCATCTCGTTGGTACAATGATAAACATATATGGAATCCCAACAGGGATACCATACACTAATATAAAACGCAACCAGTCCACACAGCCATTTTCCATATATATGTACTGTCCAAGCCATGTAAGTATCCCCATCAAAATTAATGGCATGATTCCCTTTTTTATAAAATTACCTGCCGTCATACTGCCACATCCTCCTTTTCTTCTCTTTCAATTTTTTCTGTCATTTCTGCAATCAGATCATCAAACAGGAACCTAATTTCTATTTTTTCAGCATCATAAATTATGACTTCATCTATAAATGTTTCTGCTATATGTCTTGTCATTTTATCAAATACTTCTGCCTGTTCCGCTTCCTGCTTTACGACCTGAATTTCTTTCATCAGTTCTCCATCTTCTGTTGTGATCGTCAGAAGCCTCTCGTATTTTTCCTGTATTTTATCTATTTTTTGATTTAGCTCTTTTTTTACTTTCAGATAGCATTCTTGGTCTGTCATTCCTTCCGCATATGCTTCATACTGGCGTATCCGTTCTTCTCTTAGTGTTTCCAGTTGTTTTTCCATTTCTTTTTGTATTGCCGGCAGATCCGTCTGTTTATTTTTTTGTTCTTCCTCAAGTTTTTTTGCAAGCTGTTTAAATATCTCTAGCTGTCTGCGAAGTGCATTTAATACAATTCTCTCAATCTTTTTCACCTTGTGCCTAGTCTTATCGCAAGTAGACATTTTTCCTGCTGCTGATGTATGGGCACAGTACACAACTGGTACTGCCCCATAGTTATACATCATTTTTAATTTGCAATTTCCACAGGTTACTTTTCCTTTTAGTGAGAAACCAGAATCCTGGACAAACCCCCGTTCTTTCTGTTTTCCTATAACGCTCTGTGCATCTTCAAATTCTTCATGTGTCACAATTCCCTTGTGGTGATTTTCTGTAATGAATTGCTGATGTTTTTTGGTTCTTCGCCGTTCAGTGCTTCCTACTCGGATATTGCTCGTCTTTCCTTGCACCAATGCACCCGTATAAGTGTAATTACGCAACGTCATCCAAACCATCCTTGCATCCCACAGCCATTCTTCATCTGCTACTTTTCTGTTCCAGACAATATTTTCTTTTCTCTGCTTTCGGAACTTTCCCGGTGTCGGAATACCTCTTTCATTTAATTCATTTGCAATCATTAATGTGCTATAATCCTGCAAAGCCAGTTCAAAGACCAGCCGTATGATCTTTGCAGGTTCCGGGTCTATTTCCCACTGCTGTCCCTCTCCTTTTTTATACCCAAATGGGACACGACCATAAGTAGAAATACCTTTTTTCCACTTCGTCTGGACGCAGCTTTTAAACTTTTTTGACAAATCCCTGCTATATAAGGTATTGATAAGGTTGCTGATACTCATCTCCAGACCCATCGTATTTCCAATATAGTTATTACTGTCATACTGGGAATTGACTGCAATCACACGTACACCTAAGATGGGAAATATCTGTTCCAGATAATCTCCCACGCCAATATAATCTCTTCCTATTCTGGATAAATCTTTTACAAGAATAACATCTATCTTCCCACGTTTTGCATCTTCCACCATTGCCTGAAATGCCGGACGGTTAAAGTTCGTTCCAGTATGCCCATCATCGACATATTCTGTAACATCCCCATCCAGTTCATCCATAGATTCTACAAAATTCTGTAAAATCAATCTCTGGTTTTCAATACTATTGCTCTCATCCTTATTATTTTTACCAAGATCACCATCTGCCAGTGACAGTCTTAAATAAAATGCCAGCTTCATAAATCATCACTCCAATATTTCCGTTATCTTCTGGAATACATCTGAGCATTTCATTTGTATTTCAATCATTCCCTTTGAACTGACATAAATCTTTTCTACCAGTTCATCTATCATCTTTTGATTAAAAGAACGCTCATCCAGATATTTTTCCAAATTCTTTTCTATTTCTAAAAATTCTTCTATACTTTTTTCTACAACTCGTTTCCTTGTCTGTGCTTCACGTATTCCAGTTTCCAGTTTTTCTTTTTCTTCCGTATAATGTTCCCGTAACATCCGGTATTCCTGTTCATCCAGCAAGCCTGTTGCAAAATTTTCATATAAAGTTGCACTGGTTTCCTCTGCTTTCATCAGTTTAAATTGCATATTCTGTATTCTCACACGCAAAGATACCAGCTCACCCTTGTCATAACTTCCTTCTTTCATTTTTTCAAGAAGCACCTTCCGGTCACACATTGCCTGTATCATGTTATGAATCTGATCCATAACTATAATCTTTAACAGATCTTCATGCACTTTCTGTCTGCAATATCCCGGTTTTCCATCATATTCTTTACAATAATAAAAACCTTTTCTTATACCATGGGACTGACCAAAGTTGGTATAACGCATATAGGTCATAGTCATTCCACACTCCATGCACTTGACTTTCTGAGGAAAGCTATCTACTATATCCCTCTGTCTCGCCAGTCCACGCTCCACAGATTCTTTATATTTTTCACTTGCCCGATTCCATATTCTCTGAACTTCATCAAAATCTGGTCTGGCAATGATCGACTCATGTGTATTTTCATGGATAACCCAGTCTTTCGGGTCTGTGTGATGTTCCGGCATATTTCTGTATTTTGCTCTTTTTCTTTTTCCATAAATAGTTGTACCGATATATGCCTGATTCACAAGAATTGTTTTTACTCTGTCCCCTGTCCAACGATCTGTATCTGGTATAACCATATCAAGTTCATGGGTTGCCTTATATGCATGAGGTGTCATAATATCAAGCATTTTTAAACGTTTTACTATAGCTCCTGTTCCTCGTCCCATCTGATACCATCTGAAAATTACCCGCACTATCGGAGCTGTTTCTGGATTGACTTTTAACTGATTTTCCTTTTTATCAACGGTGTATCCATATATGCTCCTTGCTATCGTGGCATCCCCTCTTTTACTTTGCATCTCAAAAGCCAGCACTTTTTTCTTGGAAGCATCTTTCGCATACATTTCATTTATCATATTTTTTACTGGCATCACGATGCTGTTTCTATCTTCTTCCCTGCTGCTGTCAAATTCATCATTAATAGAAATGAGCCTGACATTCAAACATGGAAAAATTGTTTCTATATAATAGCCTGTTTCTATAAAGTTTCTTCCAAAGCGGGACAAATCCTTTACGATAATACACTGAATCTTTCCTGTCCGCACATCTTCCATCATTCTGATAAATCCTGGTCTGTCAAAATCTGTTCCTGTATAACCATTATCTACATAAGTATCTACCAGATGATATTCTCCATGTTCTTCAACATATTGATGAAGCATCTCTATCTGTGTCTGTATCGTTTCTTCATTATCTTTTTCTACAGAAAGTCTGGCATAGACACCTGTCTCCAACTGCGGTCCTGTTATGATTTCCGGTGTCATCATCTCCTGCTTCTTTTCAATAATGTTATTATTTCTTCTGCTCTTTCGTGCCATCTTATGCCTCCTCAAACCATTCTTCAGGTAACATTTCTTTCCATTCCCGGTTTTTAAACTGTACCTCTATTTTTTCATATCGAAAAGATTCCACCCGGTCTATCCATCTCTTTACATCTGGTCTGGTAATCTCTTCCGGAATCACCATTTCAGAAAACATTTCTATCCATGGATTATTTTTGCTGAAACACTTTTCTATCTTTTTGATTTCTTCCAGATAAAATTCCAGTTTTTCATCGCACTCCATAAATTCCTGCACATTAATCTCTTTTTGCATCTCATATTCATCTTCTGAAATCTCTCCTGCTATCATCTGGTTGTAAAGTGGCAGGTTCTTTTCTTCTACAGAAAGCATTTTCTGAAAAACTTTTTGAGCAGATGCTTTTACTTTCTGAATCTTTTTAACCTTTTCTTCTTCCCACATCTGGCTTCCAATCATCCCTGTAATTTTTCTGGCGATCTGATTTTCATTTACGAGAATTTCATAAACAGCCTGATACACTTCCTCAAAAGAAATATTACCTCTCTCATAAGATATTTCTGCCGGCTTTGGATAACTCAGGCGAAATACTCTTATCTTCAATCTCTGATGTGGATATAATTTTAACGGTATGCCGGATTCTTTATCAAAAATTCTACCGGAAAACGGATTTAATTTCCCAAGACCCAGATTTTTTTTATTAATGCTCCTGTGAGTAAGTGATTTTTGTGCTTTCTGAAAAAGTTCCATATCCACCACCATTGGGCAGGAGAACATTTGCTTCTTTCCATCTATCGTCCGTTCCCATTCACCGATATACTGACGGTTATATAAGATTCTTTTTATCTGATCCCGTTTCCATGCAGCATGTTCATCTTTAATTTTTCTTCCCCACAACTTGTTAACATAATTTCCAGAGGATTCTATTTTTTCTTCGGTAAGGATTTTAGCTATTTCTGAGCAAGACTGTCCCTCACTTGACAAACGAAAGATTCTTCTTACTATTTCTGCAGGTTCCGGATCTATTTCAAGTTCCATCTTCCCATCCTTATATCGAAAACCATATTTATAATATTTCTTGGTTTCATTGAACTTTCTCATGTCCTCTGTTACCAATTTATCTTTATACTCTTTTGCTTTCCTGTCCAGATACACAACAGCTTCCTGTTCCGTCACATCCAAAGAACAAAAATCGTCTTCCACCACTGCAATCTGTAATCCGGCCGGAAGAAACATACTTTTAAAAAGCTCTGCCGCTACATTAGAATTTCTTCCACAGCGAAACATAGAATCTATCACTAAGCAGTCAAACTGTCTTCCCATAGCATCCTGCTTCATCTGAAGATATGCAGTTTCTTCAAATTCTTCTTTTTTCCTGTCAGAATATTTTTTTACCAGCTTCCATTTTCTCTGTTTTATATATTCCTGTATTCTCTCATTCTGCTGACTGATAATATCATTCGGAATTTCTCCCTTCTCCATACAGGAAACCATCCTCGTATAACTCGCACATCTCATAAGCTCCCAGCCTTTCTTTCCGTTTCATTCTCATGCATTGCTGCACACTCTACAAATTCTGCGATTTCATCTTCATAGTTAAAATGAATTTCTATCCTATCAGTGCCATATACAATAATTCTGTCAATCAATATTGCTATTACTTTCCGATTCAGAGATTCGATATTATGATACTTCTTAAATTCTTCTACCCATTGCTGTGTACACATTTCATTGGACAGCATTCTTTTTCTCTTTTCTTCCAGCTCATGCCTTGTGTTTTTCGCCGTCTCGATTTTTTTTGAAAATGTCTGTTTAATATCCCGGTATTCTTCCCTTGAAATGATTCCATCTGTCATGTCTTCATAAAGATTATTTTTTAGTTCTTCATATTTCTGCATTTCTTTATAAAGCGTTTTTATCTGTGTATCAAGCATCTTCACTCCAAATTGCTGCTGAGGAATGTCTTCAATCTGAGAAAGGATATTGTCCGCTCTGACAATCAAGGCAATCTGATTTCTGACTGCTTCCAGAACTATCTTCTTCAATTTAATATCACTGATATTATTCGAGCTGCATCCTTCTCCACGTTTATAAGTTGAACAATGGTAATAGAAGTAGCGTTTTCCTTTTTTCTTTACACTCCGGCGTACCATATTTTGCCCACAGTCTCCACATCGGAGCAGACCGGAAAACACATAAATGCTTTCTTCCTCTGGTGATGTTCTTGTATCTAATGCCATCAGCCTTTGTACAGTTTCAAAAACTTCTCTGGAAATGATCGGCTCATGTGTCCCTTCTACTCTAATCCAGTTCTCCGGTTCTATCATCTGACACGCTTTGACTTTGTAGTTAATCTTTCTCGTCTTTCCCTGCACCATCGTTCCGGTATAAAGTTCATTTTTCAAGATTCTGAGAACTGTTCCGGCATCCCACTTCGGATTCTTTCCTGCTCTGAAACCATTGTTATAATTGATTCCACATGAACGCTTGTATTCGGTTGGTATCAACACACCCATGTCTGACAAATCAGCCGCAATATTCTGTGCGCTGAATCCATCCAGCTTCATATTAAAAATTGTCCGCACAATCTCTGCGGCATACTCGTCTATGACCAGATGGTTTTTGTTGTCCGGATCTTTTTTATACCCATAGCAGGCATAGTTACTGATAAACTGTCCCCGCTTTCTTTTCACATCAAACTGACTTCGGATTTTAATTGAGATGTCCCTGCAATAAGCATCATTTATAAGATTCTTAAAAGGAACTATGATTTGATCTGCATCGTTCTCCGTATCAGCACTGTCGTAATGATCGTTCACTGCTATAAAACGAATACCAAGCACCGGAAATATTTTTTCCAAATACCGCCCTGTTTCAATGTAGTTTCGTCCCAGTCTGGAAAGGTCTTTTACGATGATACAGTTAATCTTATGTTCCTTTGCATCTTCAAGCATCTTCTGAAAACCCGGACGCTCAAAATTTGCACCACTATATCCATCGTCAATATACTCTTTGACCAGTGTTATATCATTATGCTGATTTGCGAAGTCACGAAGCAGACTTCTTTGATTGCGGATACTGTCACTTTCCACTTTATCTCCATCATCTCTGGAAAGTCGCAGATATACCGCAGCTAAATATGAATTTTGACTTTTAAAATACATAAAGCCATCAACCTCCTAATCTACTAGCCTTATAGCTGTAAACCAGAAAATTCATGGCTCTTTGAATACTCTTTAAATTTTGACCCACATCCATATTAACATAACTTCTGGTTCTTTGCCACATCTTTTTTTATTTTTATAATTTTTTTTCTGACATGATGCATCTGCTCAGACATTCTTCCAAAGTATCTCTGCCTGCAAAACTAATCTTTACTATCACCCCATTTGACAGATAACAATACGGATTTTTAATCTGCCGGATATAATCTTCCAGTCTTTCCCTATCTGAAAGTTCTGTATGAATCTGCACATCTTCTGCTGATACAAGGGATTCTTTCTCTACAGTATGAATATCTATCTGTGCCATTTCCTTTAATTGAGCCGCTGTTGGTAATCTTTTCTGCGTCATTTTCCAACCTCCATTTTTTTGTCTTCTACTAATTGCAAGTTTCAGAGGGTGTTTGGTCGGCACTTTTTTAACTTTTTTTATTTTTCACCGTCATTTCATAGCTTCAAACTGACTATTAGTGAGGGAATTTCTCTCTTAGAGCAAGTTTCGCAACGTAGCCCAATAACCCTTACAGGCTCATCGGTCACTTGCAACTTGATGGGGATTCCGTTTCCCCATACCCTCGGCTACTATCAAAAGCAGACGTATTGGTTCCCATGTACATGGTCACAGCAGGATGAATTTTCATCCTTTGTCATCACAGACTTCTGTGAATGTTTCTTCCTGTATTCGGAACCGTACAGCAGAAAGGAAAAGAATATGACAAGACCGAAAAAAGACGAACAGACCGTCCGCAGTAACAGCATCCATATTCGCATGAACGATACGGAGTATGAACTTTTACAGGAGCGAGCCAGTGCCGTCAACATGAGCATGGCTGAATTTATACGAAATGCTCTGGACAATCAGCAGGTAACAATCAAATATGAACTTGTTGCTGATGTTCCGGAAATAAAAAAACTGATCGGAGAATTTGGCAAGATTGGTAGCAACCTCAATCAGATTGCCCGATATTTTAACCAAGGTGGAATCATATCGGCAGAAATGCGTGGGGAAATAAAGAAATGTATACGGGATATTTATGAAATGAAATATGAAGTAATGAAGATGGCAGGTGATTTTCGTGGCAGTGATTAAACATATCGCAAGTAAAAATGCAGACTATGGAGAATCTGAACGGTATCTTATTTTTCAACACAACGAATATACCCAAAAACCTGTCTTGGATGAAAACGGACACATGATTCTCCGGGATGAGTATTATCTGGATGGACTAAACTGTGATCCATTTACTTTTGCTTCTGAATGTCAGGAACTGAACAGCTATTACCATAAAAATCAGAACTTCAACGAGATTAAATCTCATCACTACATTATCAGTTTTGACCCGAAAGATAGGGATGAATGTGGATTGACCGGTGAACGGGCACAGCAGCTTGGCTTAACTTTTGCAAAGAAAAACTTTCCCGGTCACCAGGCTTTAATCTGTACACATACAAATGGACACAACGAAAGCGGCAACATCCATATTCACATCGTAATCAACAGTATCCGGAAATATGATGTACCAGAAGAACCATTCATGGAATATGCCTGTGAATCAAAAGCTGGCTATAAGCATCATCTAAGCACAGCCTACCTTGCCCATTTAAAACAAGAAGTTATGGATATGTGCCAAAAAGAGGGATTGCATCAAGTTGATCTGCTCACTCCTGCTGAAAGAAAAATCACAGAAAAAGAATACTGGGCACAACGCCGGGGACAGGAAAAACTTGATAAGCTCAACCAGAAGATGCGTGAAGATGGGATTACCCCAAAAGAAACGAAATACCAGACAGAGAAGCAATTTCTCCGGGATGCGATTGACAATGCTGCAGGTATCGCAAAATCTCCGGAAGAATTTTCAAAAATCCTTGAAGGAAAGTATCGTATTATTTTCAAAATTAGTCGAGGACGTTACAGTTACCTTCACCCTGACCGTAAAAAATATGTTACTGGCAGAAATCTTGGAACCAGATATGAAGAAGATTTTCTCATGAAAACATTTATGGAAAATACAAAATCTCTCTCCAAAAAGGAAGAGAACGTCCAGGAACAAGCTGTTTCGGATACCGCTACCAATTTACAGCAGGCACTTTCTTCCGATTCATCTCAGATTTCTGTTCCATTCATTTTCATAAAATCGGATCTCCGGCTTGTGATAGATTTACAGACCTGTATCAAAGCACAGCAGAGCGAAGCCTATGCTCAAAAAGTAAAACTGACGAATCTGAAACAGATGGCTCAGACCGTTGCCTATATACAGGAACATGGGTATGACACCAGAGCAGATTTTAATGCTGCTCTTACAAATGCAGAAAGCCAAACCAGCCTTGCCCGTAAAAAGATGAAAGATACCGAACAACAACTCAAAAATGTCAACGAGCAGATTCATTTTACAGGACAGTACCTTGCCTACAAAGACCTCTATGCTCAGTACCGCAAAAGCCGCAACCGTAATAAATTTTATGAGGAGCATAAAGCGGAACTCTCTCTTTACGAAACCGCTTTGCGTGTTCTGAAAGAAAAATCCAATGGTCAGAAACTTCCTTCCATAAAATCCCTCTACACCGAAAAAGACCGGCTCACAGAACTGCGTGAAGTACAACGAGCCGATTTTTACAGCCATCGTGATCAGGAACGGGAACTGAGGACTGTAGATGCGAATATTGATATGATTCTTGGGAAGAAGCCTGAGCATGGACAGGTGCAAGAAAAATCTCAGCATTTATAAGATAAAATGTGGGCAAATTTACACTTGCCCACATTTTTATGCCACACAATTATTATCTCTTGAAAATTCATCTAAGGTTTCTTTTATTTGTTCTATATAATCTCCTTGCAATAAATTATACTCTGATACAACAGCATAATTTATATCCATCTGCCCCAATAAGCTGAGTATCACTTGAATAAGATTATATAAAATCATCTGATGATTAAAAATAAATGTACAAAATTGAATTCTTCCGTAATGAGTACAATAGTTTCTTTGCGACCGAAATTTTAATAATATCTCTTTATCGCTGTTTGATATTTTCTTTTTCCGAGATAATAATTTTAACGCTTGGTCGTATTCTTTATCAGTTACATTTCTATTTTTCTGTTTTGAGTCTGTGTGTATACGCCAATAATCTAAAGCATATGATAATGTTTCAAACACTGTTAATGTATATCCAAATACTTTGTATGCCAACTGTTCCATCGCAGCCTCAAAACTGTTTACATAAGGATTGATCATATAATTTCTTGAATAAAAATTATATGCATTTGCATCTGTATATACCCGACATATCCAACCATATTCCCACATGTATGATTTAATATTATTCATAAAATTATCTCTAAGTTTCAAAACATTGCTGAAATTTTCTTCTAATGATTCTGGTTTGTAATACATTTTATCACTCTCCTAACCAAATCAAACAAATTTTATTGTTTCCTATAGACCAGTTTTTCTATATTTATGGAGCATATTATAGCAAATCTTTTATATCTTGTCTTGCTTTTTTCAACAAAAATGGCCCTGCCACATATGTAGCAAGACCACTTCTTTCAAATACTATTTTTTCTTCCTCTCCATATCCTCCGTCATCGCTTTCTGCTGCGTCTGTTTCTTCCCCTGCTTTGCGACTTTCTTCTGGTTGAGCCGGAGCTTGACAAGTACGGATTCTCTTGGTTTATCTTTATCTTTTACCTTGCGGACATTGTTCATCAGTCCGTCGATCATGTTGTAGTTGGCTTCTTCTGCCATCTCTGCACTGCGGAGATATTCTCCATTGTCCATGATCTTCTGCCAGTTTTCCAGCTCTGGTTCTTTTCTCTTTTGTTGTAGTGGTTGTTCCTGTCCGATTGGTGTTACTGTTTGTTGCTGTGGCGATGTTTCCTGTTCTTTCTCTTCCTGCTGTTTTAAGAAACTCTGAATTTTCTCTCTTGCCTCTGCATCGAGTCCGTTATAGTTATCATTCATAACAACAGCACCATCATCACTGAGAACCACATAGGCAGTTCTCGGTCCGTATTCTTCGTGTTCCATCAGGAACCATTTTCTTTCATTCATCAAAATGTAATCGACAACCTGCCATGTTCCTTTTTTCTTTTCGATGGTATATCCTTTTGTATCAACATCCAGCTTTGTATCTGAAGAATTTTTTATCTGGAAGAAATCCGAAACAATGATAAATCCATCTTTATCTACATAGTAAGCTGTCGTTTTTCCATCGTCCGTAAGAACAATGACATCACTGCATCCAACAGAGTGCCCCTTAAAGTTCTTCGGTCGCTGTTTCTGCAAGCGTGTTTTTATATCCGCCGGAGTTTCCCCCGGCTGGATTCTTCCAATATATACCTGCTGATAATTTTCTGCCCTGACCTCTTTTCCTTCACTTTTTAATTTGGCATAAGAACGGAAACGGACATTTCTGTACTCTGGTGCTTCTTTCACCTGATATACTGCACACTGACTTGTATTCATGCTTCACTCTCCTCCATCAACTCTAAATCTTCTTTATACTCTTCCAAATCCATAAGAAAAACCTCATAGCCTTCATCGCTCATGCAGAACAGTTTTCTTATTGTTTCGCAGACCAGCATAATCATTTCCGAATCTCCTGCAAGAAATGGTATGACCCGGTCGATTGCTTCCATCGTATCAATTCGGTTGCCCTGATCGAGCATTGCAGTCACGATACATTCTTCCATATCAAAATTCATAGACATATCCATCATAATTCCATATCTCCCTTCTTATGTTCATTGGTTTTTTCTTTTGCTTTTTCCTGTGCTTTTACTCTTGCCTGATAGTCTTTTAAAGACTGCAGAACAGATTTTTTAATGCTTCCTGGTTCTCTTGTTACTTTCTTCTCTGCATTTTTTTCAACATCTATGTTTTTCCCTGACTGGTTTTCGGATAATTCTTCCGTAATCTCTGCCTGCTTATTCTTTTTATCTGCAAGATATTTTTCCATATCATTGATTGCTTTCTGTACCAATGGGCTTTCCTTATAATGCGGAATCATATCTATCAGTTCCCTGTCTACTCTATCCCAGCTCATCAGTTCGTATTCTCCAGAATAATCTTCATCCCCATCCTGCAGATCAAAGCCAATACCTTTGCCTCCATGCATTCGTTCTGCCGGAATACTTTCATAAATTTTAATCGCTTCTTCTAGCGTGAGATTATTATGGTATTCCCCCATGACCGGGAACTCCATGCACTCTGCTACATAAAAAGTAATCGTAGCTTCTGGCTGTTCCTGTTCTGGTCGTCTGGTAAAGATAGAAAGGGTTTCTGCTTTTTCCAGACGGGAAAGCAGTGAACGGGCAGTTATCACATCACTGTCTATATCAGATTCTTCCGATACTTCAATCAGCCAGTCCTTTAAACACCCTGTTTTCTTATTCAAAATGTCCTCTGTGATTTTCTCTATCTGTTCTTCCCTGTTCTCAACGGTATCTTTATATTCGTAAGTATCATATTCATAGCTGAAATTATCTAAATCCACTGCCAGCTTTTTGATCTCCTGCTGCTCAAGATAGGCTTCGGACTCCCTCATATACTCTGCCAGAGTAATTCTTTCTTCTGCGATAGGATTGATGTCTACCTTAATACCTGCCATTGCTATACCATGAGCATTTAATTCATTGAAGAAACTATCCTCCCGGATATTGCCACGATAAGAAAGCACTACATCAAGATCAGAATCATCTCTGTAAAGTTCCTCTCTGCTTCTGGAACCATGCACCCTTGCAGCAAGCAGCTCTACTTCATTTTCCAGTCCCATCTCTTCCAGAATACCCTGTGCGTGATACAAGACACCCCGTTCCACTTCTGCCCTGCTCAGACCATTTAATGCTACTTCATCTCTTCCAATCTCAGAAGTCGCACGAAGCTCACCTGCCTGCAATAAGTCTTTGGAATGTTGGATGGTCATTGCCTCAAATTCTTTATAATCCACTTTGATGCACTCCATATCATCCATTCTTTCACTTTTCAGGATTTCATAAGTAGCTTTCTGAATAGATATATCCGGATTATCGTAATCCCTTTCATTAATTTCATGCAAATCAGAATCATAGAAAATGTAAAAATAACCTTCTTCCGTTGCCTGTACAGTCAGATACCCTTTACTCTTAGTAAACTGCATGGCGATTCCCTCACAGGTATCCACTGCTCTTTCCCTGTCATAGTCCTCAAAAATACTTGGAGGACAATTCTTTAATAACTGTGCCAGCTGCATCTGCCGTTCGCCTGCTTCTTCCACTTCTGCCATCAAATCCTCATAATCAACGGAAACTGCATTTTCCAGGGACATATCTTCATCTTCCAGAATATCTTCCATTGCCTGCCGCATAGAAACATCAGGATTATCATAAGCACCACCGTCAATCTCATCATAATCCAAAGCATAAAAAGTATAATCATAACCTTCCTCTGTTCTCTGGATTGTAAAATACCTATCGCCAATCTTATATGCCAGTTCATCCGGTTCCAGTTCCGGCATAAGTCCTTCCACAGAAATTCCTTTCTCCTGCAGATATTCTGAAATAGCTTCCAATGCTCCCGCATCATACCCATTCCAGAGATCTTCTGCGACAAGCTGACCATGTTCCGATACGATAATCCCTGCCACATCTGAACCATACTCATCATGTTCCATGAAGAAGAACTTCTCCCCTGCATACTCTCTTTCATCTCCTATATGCCAGGTTCCCGCATGTCCATCTGCTTCAAATCCTCTGGTATCTGCTGTAATGGTGACTTCCGCTTCATCCAATGTCTGTTCAATCTTCTGCATACGGATCTCTGCTCTTGCCATATCAATAAATCCATCTAACACCGCCGGGTGGCTTTCTATCACATAATCCTGATTCAGATTCTTTCCCTGATTGATATTTTCCGGGATTTCGATATGCTCTGCCCAGTCTTTGTTCTGTCTGGAAAATCTGCCGTCATAAGAAAGTTCCCGGAGCGTATTTGCCATAACAAACGTCATACGTTCTTCTCCAAACTGTTCCAGCACTTGCGTTGCTGCATCTTCCTCTAAATGCAGTCCGTCAAATTTTAATGCGATTGCTTCCTCGATTGCTTTCTTACAATCAATATTTAACTTTCTGGAATCCAGATAAGCATCTACATCCCGTTCTTCCATTGCCTGAGCAAGTGTTCCTTTATAGACTGGTGGATAGGCTCTGGTGTGATTATTTTCCAGTATCTCTATTCTCTGCTGTACAAAGTCCGGAAGTTCCTCAAAGCCGAAAGAATCGACATAATAAGCCTTTGTTTCCGCCGTCCGGTTTATAACTATGACATCGCTTACCGATAAGGAATGTCCATGAAAATCGTTTGGGCGGTTGATATTAAATCTCTCAAAAATATCATCTAATGTGATCGTTGGTGTCCATGGAGCCGCATACACCATCTTGTAGTCTTTTCCCTCAATGGTATAGCCTAATTTTTGAGCCGATTCAATCCCCATAAACTGATAAGTATGCTCTCCACCTGTATCCATCTGATAGATTGCAAAACGACCGCTTTCTCCATGAAGAAGTAAAGTTTCGTCAATCTTTTCTGCACTATCCTGTTCCAGTTTTTCCTGTCTGGCTATCGCTGCTTCTCTTTCTTTATGTACTTCCCATTCCGTTTCCGTAATACCAAAGATACCATCATGCCCCAGGATCGCATTTTCTGTTTCTGCAAGAATCTGTCCTGCCTGTTCTGGATGATCTGGATTTCCATTTAAGATAAAAACTTCTGCACCTTCTCGATACAGTTCTACTGCCCTGTTTTTTTCAAGAGGATACATGTGTTCCAGTCGGATTCCTGCTTCGTGCATTTCTGTAAAACCAATCCTTCCATCTGGAAAGTTATCAATCTGTTTCTCTGTCTCATGCACAAGACTTCTCATAACTTCACTTCGGTCACCCCGATTCGCTGTCAGCATACGGTTTACCAGTCCCAAAACTTCGTCCCGGTCATCCATCTTATAAGCAAAATTTACGATAAGATTTCTTTGTGATTCCGTAAAATTCTCATGGCTGGCGGTTTCTGCGGCTTCAATCAGTCTATGGGCATACTGCATGGTACCTTCTCTTTCTTCTGGAAGCTCTTTGGTTGGAAAATTTGCTCTTGCTGCCTGAATCACTTCATGTACTAAGTTTGTACCGGCTTCATCATAAGACTCCCGCATATCCCAAACCAGATCATTCAGTCTTTCTAACTGTCCGGGAAAGGTTTCTGCATATTCAGATACAAATGCTTTCTCTTCTTCTGTAAAAATCGTTCTCGGAAATTCTGCTTTTTCCACCAGCATTTCTGCCTGTTCTTTCGGTGTCAGCTCTGAAAAATAAGCACTGCCTGTATCTGCATCATACGCTGCATCAAAAAAGTGAATCGGATAATTTTCTCCCACTCCATCACTTGCATACAATACTGTGATTGCTGCACCTCTGTCCTCCAAAAATTCTTTCAAAGATTTCTCATCCCCAGTGATTTCTTTCTGCTCCAGCCGCCTGACATATTCCCTCACGTTCTCCTGCAACTGTTCTGCTGTCATGTTCTCAACCAGATCATACGAATATTCTGAACCCATGCTGCCTGAAAGATGCAGAATCACATCCTCTCTATGGAATGTTTCTCTGATTGGTCTTTCCATTTCCAACTCATGCATCTTTGTTTCAATATTTTCAATAATTCCCGCTGAAGTTTTTCGGATGGTATCCATAGACGCTTTCAGTGTTTTCATGTTCTGACTTTCACACCAGCTTGCAATATAAGTAAAAGAATATTCCGAAGTATCCAGTCCAAAATGACTACATACAATATAAGCAATACTTTCTGCTTCTACTTCTTTGGCTGTCTTTCCTTTTATAATGCCATCTGCATCCATTACATCATTGTCATGCAGAATTGCATGGGCAACTTCATGGACACCGGTTTTCATGGACTGGAGATTACTCATTCCTGTTTTAATCGCAATATATTTTTCTGTCTGATGATAATAGCCTTTTGCCTCCCCGTCTATTTCCATAAACCGTACTGGTACCGGTGAAATATCCTGCAATGCTTCCATAAAAATATCATAAAACTGCACGCTTCCTGTCAGCTCCGGTACATCCAGTTCTGCAATCGGTTCTCCTTCTGTCTGGCTGACATCAAATACTGTCGCTACCCGAAATCTTGGGATTACCATTTCTACAATCTCTGTTTCCGGCTGTCCATCCTCGCCAATGATTGGTTCCTGTGTATCTGGATCAATCTTTTCTATTTCCTGTTTTTCTTTTACTGGCGTCGGTGCAATAATCTGGATTCCTTTTTCCCCCCGTTTTACATGACGGTTAAATTTCTTCTGCCATGCCTGATAGCCTGCCACCAGTGTCGCATCCGGTTTCTGCATCGTAATCAGAAGAGTATTGTTGAAACTATAATTATGAAATTTTGACATCGTATCCAGATATTCTGTATAACGCTCTGATGTAAAAATTTCCTTTACTCCCTGTTCCAGACGCTCTGTGATTTCTTTTAATTTTTTATCTGTTTCTGCCATAGTTTGTCCTCCAATTTTGAATTTATCCCGCCAGAAAGTTCTCTGACGGGACATTGTTTATAACTCCTGCTCGTAATTTTTCTTTGGTTTCGCTGTACCAGTCTGCTCCGGTGCAAGCTGTCTTGCCTTTTCCTGTTTCAGACGTTCCAGTATGGACGGCTTATGAACCTTGTCTGCTGTTTCCTGCAGATTCCTGTCTGCATCCTGGACTTCTTCCTTTCTCGAATCATCTCTGTCTGGAATCTTTTCTGTACCAATATCCTCATCTGCCAGAATTGTTTCATTCCCTTTTTCATCCATGTTGAGCAAAGCATTTAACTCCGATAAACGCTCCATTTTCTCATTCAGTTCCGTTTCTTTCGGAAATGGCTTTTTTACTTCTTCCTGTGCTGTTGCAAGCTGCTGTTGTACTGTTTCCAACTTTTGCTCACTCTCTGCCAGTTTCTTATCAATCGAAGAAAGGGCATTATGAATACGCTGGATATTTCCCAAAGGGTCTTTTCCTATTTCAATTTTGTAAGAACATTTTCCCTTTATGGTCAATTCAAAGGAATTTGCAAACAGGTTATATGATGCAGATAAAGTAAATCTATGGTACTCTCCGACTTTTCCTCCTGTGGTGACTGCCTTTAATCCTGCACAGGCAGCTATCATAGCTTCGCCTGCTTCTTTTTTGTCTGTATAGGCAACATTCCCTATATTCATAGAAAAGCTGTCATTATCCTGCAGATCAACATTCTTTATCACACTGACATCAGACTGCATTCCGGCAATCCTCTCTTTCAATGCACTGATCTGAACTGGATAGTTCTTTGCAATATCTGATTCCAGACGATAAATCTGACTGGTGTGGTTAGCCTTCAAGAGCTTTAATTTACTGACTTGAACATCCAGATCCATTTTTTCTTTTATATAAGGATTTCCTGTTGCAAGGGCTTTGATCTCTGCATACGAAAGTGCAGTATCATCCACATCTTCACACGCCCTGACTGGTGACTTACTGGTCATAATCTGAGAAATAAACTTCTGTTTATTTTCCAAAATCTGCCACATGTACGCATCAAACGTATTCTCTGTTACATAACGGAATATCTTAACTGTCTCATTCAGGTTTCCCTGTCGTAAAATTCGTCCCTCCTGCTGCTCCAGATCAGATGGCTTCCAGGGGCAATCCAGATGATGCAGAGCAATGAGCCTGTCTTGCACGTTGGTACCTGCACCGAGTTTTGGAGTGGAACCCATCAGGATTCTTACCTGACCTGCTCTCACTTTTGCGAATAATTCTGCTTTTTTTACTTCTGTGTTGTACTCATGGATAAATGCAATCTCTTCCTTTGGGATTCCTTTTTCTGTCAGTTTGTTTCGTACATCATCATAGACATTAAAAGTTCCATCCCCTTTTGGAGTAGATAAGTCACAAAAAATCAACTGTGTTGTTTTCTGCTCTTTTCCTTCCTCCCATACCTGAAAGGCATTTTCTACGCAGGTGTTGACTTTGCTTTTTTCCGCATCTGGAAGAAGCTCATTCAATAATCTCTGGTCAAGGGCACATTTTCTTCCGTCATTGGTAATCTTGAGCATATTGTCCTCTGTAGGATTTACCATTCCTGCCCTTACTGATTCTGCACGTTCTGAAAATGCTGCTACCATATCCTGCTGTTCTTCACTTGGTTTTAATACCTCATTAATAAACTCTGCATCCGGCACTGGAAGATTTAACATATCAGAAGTCTGAATATCTGCAGCTTCTTTAAAAATTGAAATCAACTCCGGAAGATTGAAAAAACGGGCAAATCGTGTTTTTGCACGATAGCCCGTTCCTTCCGGTGATAATTCGATTGCGGTTACTGTCTCCCCGAACGTTGCCGCCCATGAATCAAAGTGTCCCATTCCCATACGCATCAATGTATCATACTGGAGATAACGCATGATAGTATAAAGTTCGGTCATACTATTTGACACTGGAGTTCCCGTCGCAAAAACAATTCCACGCCCGCCTGTCAGTTCATCCATATAACGGCATTTCATAAACATATCCGAACTTTTCTGTGCGTCCGTCTGTGAAATACCTGCAACATTTCTCATTTTTGTATACAAAAAAAGGTTCTTAAAGTTGTGGCTCTCATCTACAAAGAGCCTGTCTACGCCTAACTGTTCAAAGGTTACTACATCATCCTTCCTTGTCTGATCATTTAATCTCTGCAGTTTTGCCTGCAATGATTTTTTTGTTTTTTCCATCTGTTTTACACTGTAATTCTGTCCTGCTTCCCTGCCAGCTTCTTCAATAGAAAAGGTAATATCCTCTATCTGCTGCTCCAACATGGCAATCTGACGTTCCCTTGAAAGAGGGATTTTCTCAAATTGTGTATGCCCGATAATTACAGCATCATAATCCCCTGTCGCAATACGGGAACAGAAACGTTTACGGTTTGCCGGTTCAAAATCTTTCTTAGTTGCTACCAGAATATTCGCTCCCGGATACAGACGTAAGAAATCACTGCCCCACTGCTCTGTCAGATGATTTGGCACAACATAAAGATTCTTTTGCGATAGTCCAAGACGTTTTGCTTCCATACCCGCAGCGATCATTTGAAAAGTTTTCCCAGCTCCTACACAATGTGCAAGCAAAGTATTATTTCCATATAAAATGTGAGCCACTGCATTTTTCTGATGTGACATTAACGTGATTTCCGGATTCATTCCCTCGAACTGAATATGACTGCCATCGTATTCTCTCGGACGGATACTATTGAAACGCTCATTGTATATCTGACAAAGGGCATCCCTGCGGTGCATATCCCGGAAAATCCATGACTTAAATTCTTCCCTTATAAGTTCCTGCTTTTGCTGTGCCAGCATGGTTTCCTTCCGGTTCAGTTCCCGGTGTTCCCCTTCCACATCCTGCACTGTATCATAGATTTTTGTATCTCGAAGATTCAAAGCATCTTCTAACAGTCTGTACGCATTTGCTCTCTGTGTTCCATAAGTAGAAGTAACGAGTGGATTCTGATAACTGTCCACACTCTTTCCCGAAACATTCCACTGACCGGTTACTTCAGCATACTGGACTTTTATCCGGCTTCCAATATAATATCTTGGTGTATGGAATGTTTCTGCCATAAACTGTGTCACATAATCTGGAGAAATCCATGTTGCACCAAGTCTTGCTTCAATTTCTGAGGCATCCAGGTCTTTTGGCTGCACTCGTTCCAGATATTGTACATTAACAGCATATTCCGGGCGGTTCTCGGCAAATCCTCTGGCAATCTTCAATTTTTCCCGGACATTTCCAGACAAATATTCATCAGATGGCTCCCATTTTTCATTTAGCGGATTTCTAAATATCACACCTGTCAGTTCTTCCGTCAGTTCTGCTTCTGTTTTCCCGGTAAGCTGTGACATATAAGCAAGATCAACCTGTGCCTTTTCTCCAATAGACACTGCCAATGCTTCACTGGCGGTATCCACCGAAGCAACTACCTGAGCATGACGGATTGTCCTTTTTGTAAAAATATCTGCTTTTCTTTTGAGGTTGCCCTGCTCATCCAGAAATTCCAGTGAAGTCAGAAGACAATAGCTGCTGTCCTGACTAAATGCCCTTTTGTTTGCATTGCTGCTAAGCAGACCATATTTTGCAGTAAAGGAATCATAAACTTCATTCAAATCTTTTTGAAGTTCTTCAACTTCCTGATCACCGCAGTCTTCCATCTGACGCTGTAACAATTTATTTGTTGCGTCACGAATCTTCACCATGCCTTTTACTCGTTCTGTAGTTGCCATTGGAAGTTCTACTTTATTCATCACAGAGTTTTCCCTGTAATAAATGTCATCATCCAAAACGGCAAAGCTAAAGTTCTTCACATCCGAATCTGCCGGAATAGAAACTACCTGTTCCTCTAACTCGCTATCTGAAAGTTCCATTTCTGTGATTGTTCCATGAATATTCTGTACAGCTTTCTTTAACTGTTCTTCAAGAGTAATGCCTTCTTTTGGCTTTACAGTAACTTCCTGCTTACCATACTGGGTACTTTCTGTGGTAAATTCACCAAGAACCATTTCCGGATGCTCTGCAAAATACGCATTTACAGAATAGCCTTCCTCTGTCGTCTTTAGGTTTACCCATTCTGGCTCCTCGATTGCCGCCCTGTCCCTTTTCTGAAAAAACAGAATATCTGATACAACATTTGTATTTGCATTTCTCTGAAAAGCATTATTAGGAAGCCTGATTGCCCCCAGCAGCTCTGCCCTGTTTGCAATATATTGTCTGACTGCCGGATTCTGTTTATCCATAGTTCCACTGGAAGTCACAACTGCAACCACACCGCCTGGACGCACAAGATCAAGAGATTTTGCAATGAAATAATCATGAATCAGAAAATGATGCCTGTCGTATCTTTTGTCATTTACCTGGTACGCTCCAAACGGCACATTACCAATCACACAGTCAAAGAAACTATCCTGAAACTGTGTTGTTTCAAATCCCTGTATGGCAATCTGGTTTTTCTGATATAACTGTCTGGCGATTCTGCCGGATACCGGGTCAAGTTCCACACCATACATTTTCGCCTTACTCATGCTTTCCGGGATAAGTCCCATGAAATTTCCTACTCCACAGGATGGTTCCAGAATGTTTTCTTTTGTAAATCCCATATTTTCCAATGCTTCATACATGCTATGTATCACTGTCGGAGAAGTATAAAACGCATTTAGGGTGGATGCTCTTGCTGCACTATACTCTTCTGAAGTCAGCGTATTTTTCAGTTCTCTGTACTCATTTGCCCAGCTTCCGTTGTTTTCTTCAAATGCCTGCGGGATACCGCCCCAGCCAACATAATGGGATAATACTTTCTGTTCTTCTGGTGTTGCCAAACGTTCTTCTTTCTCCAAAGTCTGCAATAAACGGATTGCTTCTATATTCGCTTTATATTTTGCTTTCGGACCGCCTGCACCAAGGTCATTATCTTCAATACGGAAGTTATGTGGCATAGTCACAATCTTTGTTTTTTCCTGTCTGATATATGGTTGAAATTCTCCCTCATAGCCAAACAGCTCATTTTCTCCCGGAATATAGTTTTTTCCTGTTTCCAGACATCGGAATATATCCGCATCCGGGGCATTGCTGACAGCATAAAATTCATCATACGAATATTTGGGAAAATCTTCAGTATGGTACGTTGACAAATGCAGTTCCGTATTGGAACGTGTCTGTGCAACCAATTCTTTTCCTTCCACTCCATCATACAGGACACCAACTGCTTCAAAATGGTATCCCTGATATTCAAAAACACCCTGTTCCCATTGGTCAGCTATTGCACCTGCTGATTTTTCCGCCGTTTCCACAGGAGTTTCCGGTATTTCTGACTGCACCATTGTATCGTTTTCTTCTGAAATTTCTGACTGTTCGATCTCACCAGCTTCTTCTTCCGTTTCGTCTAAAACCGATTCCACTGTTTCCTCTACATCCTGCATGTCTACAACATCCGGTTCCATATATGCTTTCGTATCCAGATAATCAAACATGGACATCTGATGACCGCTTAACTCTATGGTCGGCTGTTCCAGTTCCTTGGTTGGAAATATAGTGTACGTTCCCTCTACATACTGATGGAGTATTGACAGACTTTGTGCTTTCTCGTTGTAATTTGTCCCATAGGCTTCAAAATCCAAGGGTAGTTCTGCAAGAGCTGCATCCATCTTCTGTAACAATTCCTGTGCCATTTCTTCATCTGCCAGCATCCTTGGCACCTGTTTTCTTGCTTCCTCATGCAAAAGTTCATCCGTAAATGGTCGCTCAATTTCCTGTGGCAGCCTGTTATAAAAATTAATCACCCGCATTGCCATCTGGTATCGTTCATATTCCGGCATATGAGCGTAGTCTCCGGCTTGAAGAAAATGGTCATTTTTTATGAGATAATCCACTCTTTTTGCCACTTTCTGCCAGCTCAGTTCTTCTTTCGTATGGTATGCACCCGGAGTTCCTCTGGAAAGCTGTAATCCTTTTCCATTGTAATCTGCGTAGGAATTGTCCGCTCTGGAAAGGGCATGGCTCTGTCCTCCAATGCCATACTGTTCTTTCATAAAATTTGTTCTCTCCTGTTCATCCTGATGCCGCAGATAAAAAGAATATATGCGAAGCCTTCCTTCTGAAAAAGCTCCACCTCTTGCAAGAAAAGCATCTATCTCATCCTGCGTGATAAACATTTCCTGTTCTTTCCAAGCAAATACCTCTCTTGCCTGATAGGGAATGACTTCTTCGGCAAATTTCTGAAACTGCTCAGAAACAAGGGTTGGTTTATAATAATGAAAACGCATGATGGATTTATCTATGTCATACATTTCAGCCAGACCTTCCAGTCTTTCATTTAATTCGGAAAGCCACTCTGCATCATCTAGCTTTTCCGCCAGAGCATCTGTCTTTTCCGGATAACCATTATGAAAAATCTTCATATCATCTGCTGAAAATACCAGTTCAGACAGATCATCCACAATATCAGTTTCCATATAAGCAAGCACTTGTGCGTGTTCCTGCAAGGCATTTTCCCTTGCTGCATCAAGAACAGACTGTGGTGCGTATTCTCCCTGTTTTAATAACTGATGGATACGTCCACTGACATCCTCCCATGATAAAAAAGCCTTATCTAAAAGTCGATCGTTCACCGTATGTCCTACGGCAATCTGCATCCCTGTTTCATCAAACCACACAGAATACTCGTTTCCATTAATTTTAAGACCTTTGCCACCGATGCCATATTCACGCTTCACAAATTCTGTATAATCTTCTTCTGACTGTTCACTCATAAAATTGTAGATAATCCGTAACTGGCTTTTACTCTTATTACTTCCGGTACGGAGGATTTCATCCACAACCTCTTCCGGAATTGGGATTTCCCCGGCATACAGGGCAGACATATGCTCCTCAATCTTCCGGATCTGCTGATTTACAGTTGGTAATTCGGGCAAAGATAAAGCAGAGGCGATTTCTTCCTCTGCTTCACTCAATCCATCTTCTCCTGTATCCGTAACTAACTGTATACCAATTCCGTCAAGATGCTCTCTTCTGCTATTGCTGTCAGTGCGTTCATATGTGCTGTCCATGCCATCGGATCGGCTTCCTTGTCCGGTGCCGGTTTGTTCTTCAGCAATTTCTCCATCTGGCTTTCCATTCTCTCCTGAGCCGCTTTCTCGATCTCCATAAGATGCTTGTTCAGCTTCCCTGTCAGGAAAAGGCTCTGGTAAAGGCTGTTCTTGTGTTCCTTCAGAAACGTTCTCCTCAGCATCCCGTATTTCCCGATTGTCACTTCTTCCTCCTCTACGGTCAGGTTCGGAAACAGGTAGTCCCCCTTGCGATGATAGGTCAGTTCCATAGTCAGTTCCTCCTTCATTATCCTCAATATCATTTATTCTCTCTTCTGTGCCCAGTATTTTATTTTCACGCATTAACGTGTTAAAGTTATTATAATTCCTCTCTTCAGAATTTTCAAGACCTTTCCTGATTTCTTCCAGAGAAATTTTATGTACCGTTTTTCCAATATCAATCAGTACACTCTCAGCGAGCTGGCTTGCAGCATTTCCTAGAAAAGTCAATACGGAAAGCCTGTTATAATCGGTGATGTGCATGAAATCCTCTTCTTCAAGAAGCAACATAGGATCAAGTCCGCATCTTCTTGCAAGCATATAATATACACTGTCCGTTGCAAGCTGCCGAAAATCGTTCCGAATCGTCCCTTCATCCAGGTCTTCCAGATAGGTTCCTTCTGCTGCATACGATAAGCCATCCAGATAATCCTCCAGATTTTCATTGACCATCTCTTTTGCCACAGACATCAACGCATCCGCCAGATCTGCCGTATCTTTTTCTTCCAGATTATAAACATCAGAAAGATGTGCAAGCACTTCTCCCCTCTGATGTTCCTGAAGCTGCCACAGGTATGGTGATCTGCCACCCTGTACCATATGGGTATCTTTTATATCGAACACATATCGGATTTTTGCTTTTGTCCCTGTTTCATCCAGCAGAGCAATTCCTTTTGCCCCTCGGTTTACCCATCTCATCATCTTCTCATTCCACAATTCCAAGGATGCACATGCGGTTGCCTGTGGACGCTGTGCATAAATGAGAAGCTGGTCAGTAAAGGAATAACGGTATAATCTGGCGGCAGTATCCAGATATTTCATCCAGTCTGCCGGGGAACTGGCTATGTCAGTGGCATACCATTCTGCCATGCCACGAATCTCCTGTACTCTTGCCATGTCTCTTCCTCCAATCTTTAATTTTTGCTTTATCCTTTATGCTTTCTTTTCGGAAATTCCAAATGAAATTTCGGTTTTCCATTTTCCAATGTCATCAGAAGATCTGCATCAAACCTGGCATCTTTCTTTTTAGAATATAACCCTTTTACATGGGTACACGCCTTATCCAGAAGTTCTTTTGCCATTTTCTTGTCCAGTTTCTTCTCCATACCTTCTAAAAATCGGTTATCCTTCCAAAGAGCAAAATCACACTGGCGGTTCGAGCAGTAAAAATTCCTTTTCCCCTCAAAAATATCAGAACCGCAGACTGGGCATTTCCCGATTAATTCTTTTGCTGTCTGAAAACGATTTCTTTCTTCCTCTGGGATTTTTCTGCAGCCATTCAGGATTTCTTCCAGCATGGTTACAATATCATCCATGAACTGTTCTCCATTAAGCTCCCCTCGTTCCATCAGCAAAAGCCTGTTCTCCCATTCGGCTGTCAGCCCTGCTGATTTTAAATTCTCCGGCATTACACGAATGAGTTCCCTGCCCTCCGCTGTTGGAATAATCTGTTTCCCCTTTCGCTGTGCATATCCGGATGCCACCAGTTTTTCAATGGTACTGGCTCTCGTTGCAGGTGTTCCAAGCCCTTTTTTCTCTGTCTTTTCATCAAATTCTTTATTACCTGCTGTTTCCATTGCTGCAAGAAGCGTATCTTCATTGAATGATTTCGGTGGAGAAGTATAATGGATACTTGTTTCTGCCTTGACATTGAAAATCTGCATACCTTTCTGGTATCCGTATGGAATTTCCAACTGTCTGTCTGAATCCTCTTTCTCTGTTTTAACACAATGACTGCAAAAAGCTTTTTCCACGTCTTTAAATCCCATCTGCACCGCTGTTTTTCCTCTGGCAGTAAACTCATTTTTCTGACAGTTCACAGTAACATCTGTCTGTTCATACAGATAATCTTCCCCGACTGCCTGAATCACCTGCTGTCCAATCAGTATCATCAGATTTTTTTTATCCACTGGCAAATCCACGATTCCTTTTTCCACAGCCTCTTTTGTCGGAAGAATAGCGTGATGGTCAGATACCTTTGCATTATTTACAACTCTTTTTATGTTATGTCCTAACTGCCCATATTCTACAAAAGGCAGCATCAACGGCATTTTCCCTGCCAGTTCTTCTACTGTTCCAATCATATCTTCTGTAACAAAGCGGCTGTCTGTCCTCGGATACGTTACCAGCTTTTCTTCATATAATTCCTGTAAAAGATCAAGCGTTTTCTTTGCCGTAAATCCAAAATACCGGTTCGCTTCCCTCTGCAGACTTGTCAGATCATATAATTTAGGCGGGGATACTTTCTTCCGTTCTCTTTTTAACTCTGTAATAATTGCCTCAGAACCGTCACATAATGCTGCCAGAAGTTCTGCGTCTGCTTTATTGGTAATGTTCTCTGATACGGCAACGAGCTTTCCATCTGTCAGTTCCACTCTGTAAAAGGTTTCTTTCTGAAAATGCTCAATCCTGTCCTGCCGTTCTGTCAGCATGGCAAGAGTTGGTGTCTGTACTCTTCCAACTACCAGTTTTTTATAATACTTTGTCGTATAAGCTCTGGTAGCGTTCATTCCAATCAGCCAGTCTGCCTGTGCCCTGCATACCGCCGCCATGCAAAGGTTACTGTAAAAGCCGGCATCTTTCATCTCATGGAAACCATTTCTTATTGCTTCATCTTCCATAGAGCTGATCCATAATCGTCTGACTGGTTTTCTACATCCGGACAGATCATATACTCTCTGGAAAATCAATTCTCCTTCCCGTCCTGCATCACAGCCATTTACCAGATACTCTATATCTTCCCGGTTCATCAGATCCTTTAATACTGAAAACTGCTTCTTTTTATCTGCTGACACCTGTAATTTCCACTTTTCAGGAATGATCGGCAGGTCATCAAACTGCCATTTCGCATATCTTTCATCATATTCTTCCGGTCGTGCATATTCTGCCAGATGTCCAAGGCACCAGCTCACAAGGCAGTTTTCTCCCTCCATATACCCGTCCTGTTTTTTATATGCAGACAAATTTTTCGCATAACTTTGTGCTACACTCGGTTTTTCTGCAATCACTAAAAATCTCGCCATTTTTCGTCCTTTCTGAAAAGGACAGCCAGATTAGCTGTCCCTTTCCTGTATCTTATTTTTCTGTGCTAAACTTCAGAGAACCAAAATCTTAATCTTCCTGTCCATCTTCATTTTCCTGTTCTTCATTGATAAACGGTCCGTCTGTAAATTCAAGTTGTTCACTGACAAAACCATCTTCTTTTTTACGTCCATATTTCAGATATACAACCACTGCACCAATACCAAGTCCCCCTGCTAATACAATGGTACAGAGTTTCCAGATGTCTGCACTGCCTGTATTTTTCTGCGTTGTTTCTTCTGTCTCTTTTTCCACAGCAGGTGTTGTTTCTGTGGTTGTTTCCGGAATCACTACCTTCTGTTCTTCCTCTGTCTTACTGTCCTCTGTTTCATCCAGGAATTCTGCAAGATCATTTTCATCAACTAACGACATCATATAGACATTTTCTGATGTGCTGGAACGGTCAATTACCATATAAAAAGTATTTCCCTTTTTTGTCTGGATGGTAAGGAACTGCTTTGTATCATCATTTTCCTTATCATCGACCAGTTGTGCATTTCCTGGCGTAGAAAAAGCAGAGGAATCACTTTCTGCGATCACTCTGCCCGTATCCTCCGTATTTTCTTCTGTGGTTGCTTCCGATGATGTTTCTGCCACAACCTCGGTAGTTGTTTCTTCTGCAGGCGGATCAGCATTTGCATATACAGTTGCAAACGAAAATCCCGAAAGCATTGTAACTGCCATTACAATCATCATCAGTTTTTTTACTACTTTATTTTTCATGTTCTAAGCCCTCTCTTTCCGGTATCTGTACATCAGATTCTTTGTTATTTTCTTTGTTTCCGTCTTTCTTTTCTCCTGCATCTTCTATTGCAATACCACCTTCTTCATCCAACCGAATCGTTGCTGTTCCTTTCTGAATCCCATCAAGCAGTACAAGAAGTTCCCTGCTGTCCAGCTTCAGTGAACGGAAAGATTTGATAATTTCTATGTCCTCCATCTGCTGTTTTAAATCATTCTGCTTTTTCAGATGCTTCTGCAGTTCTGCAATCTTTTCTTCTGTTTTCTGAATATCATCCAGAACTTTTTTTAACTTCATATTCATTTGCCCTGTCACCTCCTAATGCAGACGACCAAATGCCATAAAATGTTCCTGCCAGTAAGAACTTGCAATGCTTGTATACTGTACCGGCTTTCCGCAATGTATCATCATATTGTTGCCAACATAAATTCCTACATGACTCGCTCCGCTTGTGTTATAAGTTCCCTGGAAGAAAATCAGATCTCCCGGTTTTGCTTCTGATGGGGACACCTGTGAACAATGAGAACGAAGTTCATCGGCAGTACACCTTCCTATGTTCCATCCATTTCCACAATTATTGATTACCCAGCTTACAAATCCAGAACAGTCAAAACCGCTTGGAGAATAACCACCCCATACATAAGGCACTCCCAGATATTTCTCTGCTTCCCGTATCATCTTTGCGAATTGTGGGTCAGATAACGCTTCACCAGGAATCGTATAGCCAAAACCACTACTTCCTGTTGGAATGGAATTCAGGTCAAACAGGTAATCCCTGTTTCCATAATATCGGTTATACGCATCGTATCTTTCCTGTTCCTCTTCTGTCATACGGCTTCTTAACACCGTATCCAGATTATGATTGGTCATAGTAACATCCAGACGGTTCACTTCTTTTGTTGTTGTCACTTCTACTTCCTGACTTCCGTTGCTGTCAGCTATGTAAGCCTCCCATGTCTGATGTCCATGAGCAGATGCCGCCGCATGATTATCATAATAAACATCAAACTGCACACCATATCTTGCGAAAGCTCCGGTATCTTCTACCACATATTCCACGCCATTCATCACTACATGAGTGCCGATCGGAACAAAAGGATTTGTCGCATCTACGGCAATCGTGTGGTTTGCGGTAGGCATTGCTCCACTTGCGGTCGGTCCTCCACTCCACTGACCACAGCAGATGGAACAGTTGCAATATCCACTGGTAACAACCTGTCCCAGTGATTCTCCTACCCGGACAGTCTTTGTTTCTGTTACGGTTTCTCTGGTAGACTGTGTATTGATTCCATATTGCTGCTGAAAAATTTCTTTTATCTCGTCTGCGACTTCTGCATAAGTAAAACCGCCATATTTCACTGTCAGATAAGAAATAAGCTGATATGGATTGTGTCCGATCTCATCAATCTGATAACGGTATTCATCATAATCCGGATGCCTGGATTCTATTTGATTGATCTGTGTGTTCAATGCTTCCTCCAGAGCTTTATACGCATTTTCTGCAGCATAAATATCTTCATCCGTACTGGAATAACTGGTTGAAATGATCGCTGAAGAACCACCCTGTAAAACTGCACTGCAACTGGAAAAACTGGCTGCTATCAGAACAAAAATCAGTCCAAAAAGAGCTACTGTAGCAAAGATTCCTTTGTTTTGTGCCGCCACCATTTTGACTGCATCTTTTGTTTTTTCTGTAAATCTTTGTGCCGATGTGATTGCCGCATCTTTGGCTTTTTTACTTTCTTTTGCCGCCCGGTACTGCTTTTGGTATCGTTTTTTCTGTAGTAATTTTTGAAGTACTGATTTTTTCTTCTGGTCAGCTTCTCTCTTCACTGCATTTTTTGCCTGATTTCCGTAAGCAGCATCAAACATCAGTCTGCTATTTTCTGCTTCATCCAGCATATTTTCTGTCAGACGGGCAGATTGTTTCCTGCTTTCCCTCAGTCGCTGCCGGACATAAATAGACTTTCTTGCAAGACTTTCCCCTGAAAGTTCCATCCTGTGTGCCCCTTCCACAGCAGCGTTATCATCTTCTGCTTCATGGGCTTTCCAGTGTCCCACAGTAAGAGCAGCATTTTTCACTGCCGAAGCTGATTTGCGGATTCCGGTTCCTGCTCCATGTACCATGCCATCCCCTTCATCTCCAAAAGAAAGCCGGGACTGTTTTTTCTGTTCTTTCAGTATCCGCTCCCGCTTTACCTTACCTTTGATCTCATCCTGAAATCCTTCCAGTGATTCTTCTGTAACCTGAGATGTTTCACGATAACGGATATTTTCTTTTTCCGCAGTTTTTTGTTGTCTGGAAGCCTCCTTTTCCTTCCGTTTTTCTCTTTCTGCGTAATCTCTGACCATTTTTCTCTGTCTAAGTTTTCTGCTGTCCACTGCGGTTTCCAGAGCAGCATGTTCACTTCTTGGCTGTCCCCGGATACTTTCTGTACGAAATACGGCATGTTTATCTGGCCCGGAATCTTCCGTTAAAGACATATCTTCCTTCGCATCCTCATTCCCCAGATCTTGTTCCATTTTCACTTTTTGTTCTTCATCTATACTGTATCTGGTTATATCAAAGGGTTTCTTTCTGGTCGGTATATCTTTACTTTCCGTTATTCGCTCCCGTCGATTTTTTCCGAAATCTTCTTCTTTTTTCGGATTTCTGGAAACTTCTATATCCTCATCACGACTGGTGATCCGTTTTTCTTCCTTGTTATGCAGGTTTTCTTCCCTAAGACCATCCCTGCTCATCTTATGGACGGTTTTATCTCTGGCTTTATATTCATGTTCCTGCAATTTCACCATCCCCTTTGCTGCGGTTTCCCTTTAATTCGCTTTATCCTTGTACACTTCCCATTTATGTGAGATTTCATCTACATTAGAAAGAATCGAAGTCAAAAGCATATCCAGCATCCTTTCACTCAGCCCTTCCTTTTCTCTCAGATAAAAAAGCACCTGCTGTAAATCAATCATTTCTGACAGAAAAAGCATATCATCCAACATTTCACCAAATACTTCTTCACCGTTGCTGTCCTTTCCTGCCTCTAAAAGCTGCTTGACCTTTTCATCGGCCTGCAGTTTTTTCATCATTTCTACACAAGCCTCTTCTGTGCATCCTTCACATGGATTTGCCATACAATTATTTTCCATTCTGTAATCCTCCGTTTTCTCTGTTTTGTTCTATCTTTTTTACAACTACTCTTCATCTCTTTCCCCGATTCCAAGACGTTTCCGCTTTTCTACTTCATCTGGTTTGGAAGTCATGAGTGCATACAGCATCAGTGAATTATCGAATTTATCCTTGAATGGAATAATCGTACTTCCATAAAAAACAAGTCCCTCACCTTCTCCACTGTTGGTAACATAGGAAAGCTGATGCGGTGAAATATTCAACTGTTTCGCAAGAATCTGTCTGTCACCGGAAGCCTGATTCAGCATCAGGATAAAGTCTGAGTTCTCAAAGATATTTTCAATTTCCCTTGATGCAAGCAAATCTTTGACATTCTGTGTAATACCTGTCGGGATACCACCCCACTTACGGAATCGCTTCCAAATTTCCACACTGTATGCTGCTGTCTGTTCTTCTTTCAGCAGCAAATGAAACTCATCAATATAATATCGGGTACTCTTATTTGCAGAACGGTTGATTGTCACTCGATTCCAGACCTGATCCTGTACAATGAGCATCCCCAGTTTTTTCAACTGCTTTCCAAGGTCTTTAATGTCAAAGCAGACCATACGGTTATTCAGTTCCACGTTTGTTCTGTGATTGAATACTTTCAGAGAACCATTAACATAAATTTCAAGGGAAGTAGCAAGCCGCTGTGCTTCCTGCTCTTTCTGCTCCCGGAGAAGATTATATAAATCTTCCAGTATTGGCATATTCTCTGGCACTGGGTCAGAAAGATAATTCTGATAGACCAGCCGTACACATCGGTCAATGATAGTCATTTCCACTGGTTCCAGACCATTTTTACCTCCCACGATCAACTCGCATAAAGACAGGATAAAATCTGACTTTAGAGATAACGGGTCATCATCATCTGCATAATCAAGATTAATGTCCATCGGATTAATATAATCATGGCTGGTTGGTGAAATCCTGATAACTTGTCCATGAAATGCCCGGACAAGTGGGTAATATTCCCCTTCTGGATCGCAGACGATAATATCATCCCTTGTCACAATAAAAGCATTGGCAATTTCACGTTTTGCAGCAAAGGATTTACCAGAACCCGGTGTACCAAGTATCAGACCGTTCGGGTTCTTTAATTTCTTTCTGTCTGCCATAATCAGATTATTGGAAAGAGCATTTAATCCATAATAAATAGATTCCCCTCCCATAAATAATTCCTGTGTAGTAAACGGAACAAAAATTGCTGTGGATGTTGTAGTCAGTGCCCTTTTGATCGGAACCAGATTCATCCCAAGAGGCAGACAGCTCATCAGTCCCGGCTCCTGCTGATAGTCCAGACGTTTCAACGCACAATTATATTTCTGTGCAATTCCCGCAGTCTGAAATACCACATTTTCAAGTTCCTGCTTCGTCTGTGCAGTATTTAAAAATAATACTGTCACAAGGAACATTCTCTCATTTCTGGACTGTAAATCTTCCAGAAGCCTTTTTGCTTCCCCACCGTATGTATTTAAGTCTGATGGGATAATATCCATGTCATATCCGGAACGTACCGCTTTTTTCTGCTCCTCAATTTTCATCCTGTTAATATCTGTTACCTTACTCTTTACCAACTTAATTGCTTTCATCTGGTCGATAGACTGGATATGGAGATTAACCATCAGGTTACAGTCCATTTCCAGAAATTCCGCAAGCATCTTGTCAGTAAGTTCCGGTGCAAGAATCTGCAAATAAGAGACAGCCCCAATCGTACCTCCCATCTGAAAATCTCTGCCGTTTTTAAACACAAAACTGGTCGGAGCGACATAATCTTTGGTACTCAGTCCTGTCCGAAGCACATCATCATAAGAAAAATGAAACGGAACCTTACTGTCCTGATTAAAGGTTTCATACATGATCTGAAGTCTTTCTTCTCCATTCAGTGGATAAGCCGAAACTCCTAGAATCTTAAAGTTATTAAGAATATCCGATTCAATTCTCTCCAGCTTCGGTTTTGCTTCCCGGATACTGTCCGCTTCAATGCCAAATGTAATATATTTGGTACGGAGCAATCCATTATTTCCTTTGGAAAGCTGATTCTTTAACATCTGGGCAAATTCCATACGCAGCTCATCAAATTCATCATCCTGTGGCTTAATAAGAATAACTTTTTCAAATTCCGCCATGTTACTGTGCTGATTGATAAAAGACAACTGAAAATGAATAGTGCTGTCAAAGTAATTTAAAAAATCACACCAGTTTTCAAAGATTGCGTTCTTATCCTCATTCTGTGCCAACTGATAATTGATGTCATAAAACCGGATCGTTTTTGAATAAAACTTATCCTGCACCCGGCAAATCCCATCCTTTGCCATCTCATGATATGGAATAGACTGCTGTGCTGAAATCTGTTTTTCCTTTGCTGTATCTGCTTTCACTGCTGTCTTATTTGTCCCTGTCTTTACAGGTTTCCTGTTTCCTGCCGCTTTTTGCCCGGATGTGGAAGCCGGTTTACTTTTTCTCTTTTTTGCGTCTTTTTTTGCCTGACGCATGGCTTCTTTTTCTGCTTTTTCAGCAAGTTTTGCTTCTCTTTTTTCACTTTTCTTATCTGCCCTTTCCTGCTCTTTACGCAGCTTTGCTTCATATTTCTGTGCCTGTTTTAATGCTTTCTTTTCCCTTCTGGTTATCTTCCTTTTGGGTCTGCGGACACCTCTTTGTCTTTCCAGTGCTTCATAACCTGTTACCATCGGTTCTTTGCGTAACTTTCCGCTTACTGGATTTTCTCCATCTGGCAATGGTTCTGAAACTTCCTGCCCATCTTCCTTATCCAGCCAGTAATCATCCGGATATAAACTGTCCTCCAACTGTTCTGGCAACGCTTTCTTATTTTTTCTTTTTAACACGTTCCCTGCCTCCTTTCTTTCTGACTATCCTCTGTTTTTTCTCATACATATTTTCCACCTGATACTTCCTTACAGATGGCCGGATAAACCGGACCACAATTATATTCTTCAGAACTTTTTCTAACGGAAGCCCATCCTTCTCATACATGGCAAATACAAATGCCGGAAGCATCAGAAGACACATTCCAGTTGCAGCATTACTGGAACCGATCACTCCTCTGGTTAAAAAATAAAACGGTACCCCCACTGCTGCTGCAAGTCCAAAACAGATAAGCTGTCTTTTGGTAAGATTTAAAATAATCTTGTTTTTTACTTTGGTCAGATCTTTTGGTACAGATACAAAAGCCATCATTTTCCCCCTTCCTGCTAATGGGCATTAAACACACTTTTTGCAAAATTACCTGTTTTCATCAGACTGAAACACAGAATCACTGTATATGCCATCACACCAAACAATGCGGAATGTACGTTATCTGACATCTGGATATTTGCCACAAGGACTGCGTAGATTCCCACACAAACCATCATGAAAAATCCCTGAAATGCCAGTGCAAATAATCCCCGCAGATAGTTGTTTCCAATCTGTCCCCATTCCCTGTTTGACATCGTTGCAAATGGTATTGCACCGACCGAGGAATACAAATAAATCTCAATCATTCGTCCATACAAAATAACTGTGATCAATACAGATATAATCTTCATACACAGGCTTACCAGCATCGTTTCCAGTGCCAGTATGACAAGTTCACCGATTTCCATAGATTCCATAGCTGTTTCCATCGTACTGATCATCGTATCTATATTGATCGCTGTATCAGAACTGATGACCCCTGCCGCCCGGCTTACCACCGTCTGTCCGACATCAAATACCGCCATAGTAATTGTGAACGTGTGGCTGACAATCCAGACTGCCACCCACATCTTGAAAAAATATTTAAAGAACATCCATGTGTCCAAATCATGCATGTTATTTTTTTCTGTCAGCATGGAAATCAATTCATAACAAAGTACAAAAGTGATAATCATACCGGCAATCGGAACAATTACCGAATCGGAAAGATTCTGTATCATACTGAAAATGTTTCCATTCCAGCCCTGTGGTGTCTGCCCAACCTGAGCAGCAATCTCACCTGTCTTTTCATTGACATCGGTGTACATTGTTGTCAGGTTGGAACTTACCATGCCTGTCAGAAGATCCCTCATCCATGTTTCAATCGCCTCAAATATACGATCCATGAGTTATCTCCTCTCTTTTTACACTTAACCAAACAATCCGGATAACAGCGGTACTAACTGTGTTCCGATCAGTGCCACACCGCCACCAGCCATAAGCTGTTTTATCCCCAATTAGGTGTAAAACTCTGCTCGATGGCGGGCGGCGGCGTACAAAAAATCTATATGGTGTTTTTAAGAGAACCGTCCCGGCGGGACAGGTCAGGCAGTGACCTGTTCCACCTCCGGGATGGGTTTGAGATTAAAATGAATTTCGATAGAAATGTGTCTTGTTTTATCTTCGTCAATGCGCTCATGCACGACGATTTCTTTGATTAAGCGGTTAAGGGTGGCTGCGTCCAGCTCTGTGATGTTGGCATATTCCTGAATGGCTTCCACCCATTGTTTTGCGTCATTGGCAAGCTGGGCTTCATCGGACAGCCGCTTCCTGCCCTCGGACACTTTTGCTTTAAGCTCCGTCTGCTCGGTCTGTGTCTTTTCCAGCATGGTGTTGAAATTCTGCTCACTGATACGCCCTGCAATCATATCCTCATAAAGCCGCATGACCATTTTATCCAGAACCTCAATCCGTTCCTCGTCCCTTGTAAGGGAGCGTTCCATTGCTTCCC